>CAKSPN010000011.1 GCA_934481375.1 uncultured Clostridia bacterium | reverse complement strand
ACTTTGATTATCGCTTTGGCGAACGGCTCGCTGATAGGATTTTTCTGCAAATTGTACGACCGTATTTTTGAAATTTATCCGATATTTAAAAAGTTTTCCTTATATTTTGAGCTTACATAAATTACCGGGCGAAAAACAGACGGTTTTTCGTCGAAAATTGTCAGAAAATTTCCAAAACATCTTGACTATAAACCGAATTCGTGATATTGTATTATATATAAAATATTAGGGGGAAAAGCAATGGATACAGAAAGCCATAAGGCGAGAATGGAAGAAATACAAAAAAGAAAGGCGGAGCGCAGAAAGAAGCAGATTTTTAAAAATCGATGCATAGCCGCTGTTTTTTGCTTGCTTGTAATTGCGCTTGTGGTTTTCGGAATAAGCAGCTGCGTAAAGGGAATTGCGGCAAAAAGAGCCGAGAAAAATGCGCAGGCAAGTATGTCGCCCTCACCGAGTCCCACCCCCATTGCAACGGATAAATCGGGAATAGATCAGACATATTTTGAGGATTCGGCATTTTTGGGTAACTCTTTTATCGAGGGAATGGTTATCTATGATTTGGTTGACGGCGCCGATTATTTCGGCAAGGTGGGTCTTAACGTAAAAACCGCCTTCACCGACTCTACCGAAAACGGAACAGCGCCCGTAATAGAGGAACTCAATTCGACAAAGGTGTATAAAAAGGTGTTCCTTATGTTCGGCGAGAACGAGCTCGGCTGGAGCAATACGCAGACGTTTATTGACGAGTACACGAGAATTGTCAAGAAAGCAAAGCAGTATCAGCCGGAGGCAACAATATATCTTCTCTCCGTAACGCCCATAACCGAGGAGGTTTCAAATGTCGGCGCGGACGGTGAAACAAATGAGAACATTATAAAAATCAATAAGCTTATAAAGCAGATAGCAAGCGACCAGAAGGTTGTTTACTGTAATATCTACAATGCCTGTGCGGACGAGAACGGCGTTCTCCCCAAGGGTGCGGCAACGGACGGAATACATTTCGGAAACGAGTACTACAAGAAGTGTCTTATATATATTCAGAAAAACTATGATGACGAAACGGTTGACAGTATAACCTCGTCAAGCGGTAAATCCTCGTCATCGTCCTCCTCGTCGGGAAGTTCGTCAAGCGGCTCATCATCAAGCAGCAGCGGTTCATCTTCGGGAAGTTCGAGCGGAAGTTCATCATCTTCTTCAGGTAAGTCCTCGTCAAGCGGAAGCTCCTCATCAAGCGGAAAGAATTCTTCCTCATCGGGCAATTCTTCCTCGTCAAGCGGCTCATCATCAAGTAACAGCAGTTCATCATCGGGTAATTCATCGGGCAGCAGTTCAACAAAGGCTCCCGCAAAATCGCTTGATTAACGGGAGGAAACAGACTTATGCGAAAAATTTTATGCGCATTTTTGTGTGCGGTTATGTGTGCGCTGTGCGTATCGTGCGGAACGGCAAAACAGCTTGACGGCGCCTCGGCGGCGGCAAGCCTTATGTCGGCAGGGATTTTTGACGAAAATCTCTCCGAGGTAAAGCCCTCCGTTGCGGAAAAGCGTGTTGCGGTGTCCGCAGAGGACGTTGCGGAATGTACGGCTTATTCAGGAACGAGAGCGGTTGTGGACGAAATCGTTATCATAAAGGCAGTTTCGTCACAGGCGGCGGAAAATGTCGAAAAATCGTTTTTAAACCATATCGACGCTCAAAAAAAAGTATACGCCGATTACAATGCCGACGAAATGCCCAAGCTTGAGGACGCATTCACGGCGGTGTACGGCGATTATGCCGTTATGGTTGTGTCAAAGGACAGCGCAAAGGCACAGGAAATAATAAAACAAAATTTAAAATAATAGGGGTGTCAGTACTTGTACTTTTCAAGTCTTTTATTTCTGTTTCTGTATCTGCCGGCGGTGCTTATCGGATACTATATGCTTCCGCACAAATGCAGAAACTTCTTTCTCCTGCTTGTAAACGTTGTTTTTTACGGCTGGGGAGAGCCGGTACTCATACTGGTTATGGCGGTGTCCGTACTGGTGAATTATATATTCGGAATACTGATTGAAAAATACCGCAGTAAAGAACGTCTTGCAAAGACGTTCTTAATTTTCGATTTAATAATAAGCCTGGGTCTTTTGGGCGTGTTCAAGTATGCCGGTTTCCTGACCGATATTTTGAGAAAACTTCCGTTTTTGGCAATGCTCCCGAAAATAAAGCTTGCACTGCCGATAGGTATTTCATTCTATACGTTCCAGACGCTTTCGTACACGATAGACGTTTACCGAAAGGACGTAAAGGCTCAAAAAAATATAATAAATTTCGGTACATATGTGTCATTCTTTCCCCAGCTGATAGCAGGTCCGATTGTCCGCTACAGCGATATTGCAAAACAGCTTGTTTCAAGAGAGGAAACCGTATCGAAATTCGCATCGGGAATAAAGCGGTTTGCGATAGGTCTTGCAAAAAAGGTGCTTTTGGCAAATCAGATGGGATTTTTGTGGGATACATTGCGTGAAATGCCGAATATGGGCGCAGTCGGCGCATGGACGGGCATTGCGGCGTTCTCATTGCAAATATATTTTGACTTTTCGGGATATTCCGATATGGCGATAGGTCTCGGCAGAATGTTCGGCTTTGAATTTGTGGAGAATTTCAATTATCCGTACATTTCAAAGAGTATAACAGACTTTTGGCGCAGATGGCACATATCGTTGAGCAGTTGGTTTAGGGATTACGTGTATATACCGCTCGGCGGAAATCGCTGTAAAACGGGCAGATGCATATTCAATCTGTTCGTTGTGTGGGCGCTTACGGGTCTGTGGCACGGCGCAAGCTTTAATTTTGTGCTGTGGGGCGTGTATTACTTTGTTTTGCTTGTGCTTGAAAAATATGTGTACGGCAAGGCGCTTTCGCATCTGCCGTCCGTTTTTCGGCATATATATGCGCTGTTTTTCATAATGCTCGGTTGGGCGCTGTTTTGCTTTGAGGATTTCGGAGTGCTTAATTCGTATATTATGCAGATGTTCGGCTCGGGCGGATTTTTTGCCGGCGCAGATGTTATGAGCCTTGTAAAATCGTATGCTCCTCTGCTTGCCGTGTCGGCGCTTGCGTGCGTTCCGCTGTGGAGGAACGTGTACAGCCGTATAAGAAACCAAAAATGGACCGCTCTGTTTGAGATACTCGTTGTGTGCGCACTGCTCTTTATGTGCACGGCGTCGCTCGTGAACGACAGCTATAATCCGTTTTTGTATTTCAGATTTTAATGAGGTGTTATTAAGTGTCTAAATTTCGTGATAAGGTGCTTTTGATTATATTTATTGCGTTTTTGTTTTCTGCTCCGGCAGGTTTGTTTTTGCTGCCCAAGGCGCAGATTTCGGTGAATGAAAAGCGCACGCTTGCAAAAGCGCCGGAATTATCGGTCAAAAATGTGCTGAGCGGAAAATTTGAAAAGGATACGGAAACGTATCTGACCGACCATTTCCCTCTGCGTGACGAGCTTACCGCCGTAAACGCATACACTGCTCTGTATACGGGCAGAAACGGCGCAAACGGAGTGTACAAGGGTGAGGACGGCTATCTTATCGGCGTGCCGGTAAAGGCGGATTATAATAAGATAAACGCAAATATCGCCGCCATGACGGAGTTTACGCAAAATACGGGCATACCGTCAACGCTTATGATAGCGCCGAGCAAGGGATATATTATGTCGGACAAGCTTCCGAAAAACCATATGGAGTACCGTGACAGCGAAATAATAGATTACGTGCATAAGGAGTCCGAGGCGGTAATAGGGTATGTGGATATTGAAAAGGCGTTTTTAAAGGATAAGGACGAGGTACAGCTTTATTATAAAACGGATCACCACTGGACGGAAAACGGTGCGTACAACGCATATGTCGAGTATTGCAAAGAGATAGGCTATGAGCCGCTTTGGGAATTTGATAAAACGGCGTATGACGGCTTTTACGGTACGGCGTATTCAAAGAGCGCTCTGTGGCGTGAGAGAGCCGATACGATAGAGCTGTGGGATTATCCGTATGATGTCACGATGAATATTGACGGCGAGGAGAACGTCAGCAGCAGAATGTTTTTTATGCATCATTTGTCCGAGCCGGATAAATACCCCGTCTATCTTGACGGGAACCACGCCATAGAGGAAATAATAAACAACGGCAATCCCGACGGGGATAAGCTGTTGGTAATAAAGGACAGCTTTGCGCAGTGCTTTGTGCCGTTTCTGGTGAACCATTACAGCGAGGTGGATATGGTTGATTTGCGGTATTATCATGAGTCTGTGTCGGAGCTTGCAAAGGAGAAAGGCTATGACAGGGCGCTGTTCCTGTACGGGATAAGCAGTATAGCCGAAAGCAGCGATATAGCAACATTGGAATAGGGGATTGTTTCCCATTCCCTAAAAAAGAACCCCCTCTGCGGAATTTTTCCGCAGAGGGGGTTTGTGTTATATGCAAACATATCAACCCAAAACGCTGTCCCATATGGTATGCGTTTCGGCAGGAGCAAGCCCCTGCCCTACGGCGTGCCGTCCGAACATTTTATTTTACAATAAATTTGCCGTCCTCGGCGTCAACCGTAACGCTGCTTCCCGGCTTAATATCACCGTCAATGATTTCCTCCGAGAGCATATCCTCAATCTGCGTCTGTATAACACGTCTTAACGGTCTTGCGCCGTAAGTTGGGTCAAAACCCTCCTTAGCAATCTTTTCAACCGCCGCATCGGTAAACGCTACGGTGATTTCATTCTCCTTAAGCCGTGCTTCAAGCGATTTGAGCATAAGCCTTGCAATCTTCTTGATGTCGTCCTCGGTAAGTCTGTCGAATACGATGATTTCGTCAATTCTGTTGATGAACTCGGGCTTGAAAGTACGTTTTACTTCAGCCATAACTTTTTCTTTAATCTTTTCGTGTTCGCTCTTTTCCTCGCCGTTCTCGTCGTCCTCTTTGCCGAATCCGAGCTTTGAGCCTACCTTGCCGAGTATCTCCTTTGCGCCGAGGTTTGACGTCATTATAATAACCGTGTTTTTAAAGTCAATGCGTCTGCCCTGTGCGTCCGTAAGAATACCGTCATCAAGAATCTGAAGCATAATGTTAAATACATCGGGGTGCGCCTTTTCGATTTCATCAAAAAGGATTACCGAGTACGGGTGCTTTCTGATTTTCTCTGTCAGCTGACCGCCCTCCTCAAATCCTACGTATCCGGGAGGCGAACCGATGAACTTAGACACTGCGTGCTTTTCCATATACTCCGACATATCTATTCTGATAAGAGCGTTTTCACTGCCGAACATTGTTTCCGCAAGCGCCTTTGAAAGCTCTGTTTTACCTACGCCCGTAGGACCTAAAAACAGGAACGAACCTATCGGACGTTTCGGGTCTTTTAATCCGGCTCTGCCTCTCTTTATCGCTTTTGCAACTGCGGTTACGGCTTCGTTCTGACCTATAACCCTTGCGTGGAGCGTTTCCTCAAGATGCTTTAATCTTTCGGTTTCCTCTTCTTTGAGCTTTGCGGCGGGAATGTGCGTCCAGTCGGCAAGTATTTCGGCAATATCGTTTTCGTCTACCGTAAGTCCCGATGATGTGCCGCTGCCTTTCCATTGGCTCTTTAATTCCTCAGCTTCTTTTGCAATGAGCTTTTCCTCATCACGTATCTTAGCCGCTTTTTCAAAGTCCTGTGCGGTGATTGCCTCCTCCTTTTCGCTCTTTAATACTTCAAGCCGAGCCTCTTTGTTCTTAAGCTCGTCAGGCTCTGTCTGCGAGCCGAGACGTTTCTTTGACGCCGCCTCGTCTATCAGGTCGATAGCCTTGTCGGGGAGGAAACGGTCGGTAATATATCTTGAAGAAAGCTTTGCCGCCGCTTCGAGAGCGTCGTCGGTGATTGTAACTCCGTGGTGCGCCTCGTATTTGTCACGTATGCCCTTTAATATCTGAACGGTTTCGTCAACCGACGGTTCGCCGACCGTTACAGGCTGGAAACGTCTTTCAAGAGCAGCGTCCTTTTCGATATATTTCTTGTATTCTTTAAGCGTTGTAGCGCCTATTAACTGCAATTCACCTCTTGCAAGGAACGGCTTTAAGATGTTCGATGCGTCCATTGAGCCTTCCGCACTGCCTGCGCCGACAATGGTGTGAAACTCGTCTATAAACAGGATAACGTTTTTAGCCGCAAGGACTTCGTTTATTACCTTTTTAAGACGTTCCTCAAATTCGCCCCTGTACTTTGCGCCCGCAACCATTGACGACAAGTCAACCGAAACAAGACGCTTTGTCTTTAACGGCTCCGGAACGTCGCCCGACGCAATTTTCTGAGCAAGTCCCTCGATTACCGCCGTTTTACCTACGCCCGGCTCACCGATAAGACACGGGTTGTTCTTTGTACGTCTCGACAATATCTGCGTAACACGCTCAATCTCTTTTGAACGTCCTATAACAGGGTCAAATTTGTTCTCTTTTGCAAGAGCGGTGAAATCTCTGCCGAACTGGTCAAGCGTCGGGGTCTGCGAATTGGCGTTTGTGCCGCCGCTGCCCGTACCGCTTTCAAAATCGGCTTTGCCCTCTATGGAATTTACCGTATCGCCGTAGAACGAATTGAGGTTAATTCCGCAGGCGGTGAGTATTCTTGCCGCAACGCCGTCGCCGTCACGGATAATAGCCATTAATATATGCTCCGTGCCGATGTAGCTGTGTCCGAGTCTGCGGGCTTCGTATGCGCTTATTTCGAGTATTCTTTTTGTTCTCGGTGTAAGCGGCAGCTCCGTTTCGGACGGCAGAGGAGATCCGCTGCCGATATATTCCTTAATTTTATCCACAACCTTTTCTTCGGTCATACCGGCTTTTTCGAGAGCCTTTGCGGCAACGCCGCTGCCCTCACGGATAAGACCTGCAAGCAGATGTTCGCTGCCTATATAGTTGTGTCCCAGCTCAACCGCACATTCGTGCGCCTCGCTTATTGCAATCCTTGCTTTTTCTGTGAAGTTTGAAAATAACATAATTATCTCCCCTTTCGTTTAAATGTTGTTTCTTATAAACTCCGCACGCAAAGTATCACGCTTTTCGGGCGGAAGCTCCTCGCCGCCGCTTATCAGTGACGGTGCGGATTTAATCATACATTCGAGCGGCGAAATTTTGCCGTCCGGCTTGATTATTCCCATATCCGCTCCGAGCATAATATCCGACAGGCGCTCCTGCGCCTCTGCCGATGCGATGCTCCGTGCGTATTTCAAAATTCCGTATGAACGGAATATCCTGTCGCTTAATGCGTTAAGGCTGTTTTCTTCAAGCGATTTTCTCGCTTTTTCCTCCATCTCGGTTATCTGATGAACAACGCCCTTAAGCTTTTCGAGAATTTCCTTTTCGGAAAGACCCATTGTTACACGGTTGGAAATCTGGTACAGATTGCCGTCCGCCGCAGTGCCTTCGCCGTAAAGTCCTCTTACTTCGATACCGAAGCCTGTCGATGCGTTTGCCACTCTGCCGATGTTTTTGGTAAGCGTAAGCGCCGGCAGATGCATCATAACCGACGCACGGAGTCCCGTACCTGCGTTTGTCGGGCAGGCGGTCAGATAGCCGAACGTTTCGTCAAATGCGTATGTCAGACTTTCCTCGATAACGTCATCTACCCGGCTTGCGGTTTCGTAAGCCTCGTCGAGCGCAAGTCCCGATTGGATAACCTGTAACCGTATGTGATCCTCCTCCATAAGCATAATGCTCATTGTTTTGTCTTTGTTTATCAAAACCGACTTGCCGTTTCCGTCCAGCATCTGCGGACTTATCAGATGTTCTTCTTCAAGAGAGAGCCTTTTTTGCTTTGAAAGGCTGTCGAGGTTGATAAACTCGAAATCGTTTGCGAGCGTTGAATTTGATTTCAGCACCGCATTTTTTATATCGTTTGTTACCTTTTCTTTGTCTTTTAATGATGACGGGAAAGGTACGGAATCTATATTTCTGGCAAGACGAATTCTTGTTGAAATAACTATTCCGCCTTTATTGTTTTTATACCAAATCATAATTGCCGCATCCTTTCTTATTTATTGTTTTCCATTTCACGGATCTGCTTGTGCAGTTTTGCCGCTTTTTCGTAATCTTCGTTTTTAACCGCCTCTTGAAGCTGTGCTTTCAAAGCTTCGTATTGGCGTTTTTTCTTAAGTTCGCTGCCCGACTTTGACGGGATTTTTCCCGTGTGTGCGGCGGTCGAATGAATTTGCCGCAGAGTGTTTTCGGCAGGTGTGCGGAATGTTTTGTAACATTCGCCGCAGCCAAATCTGCCCGTGCGTCTGAAATCCGACCAGGTATGTCCGCATACGGGGCATTTGCGTTCGTCTTTATAGGTCATCGGCTGCATAAATGCGTCAAGCGAGCCGAACAGGTTTTCAAAATCCGAAAATAAATCATACATAAAAATCATCCTTTCTGTAATGCCGACAGCATATTTTTGAATATATTTGCTCTCAGCCTGTCTTTGTCGGGCTGAGGGATTGTAAGCGAATTGTCACTGACACCGCTCAGAATTATTGCCGCATTTTCATTTTTCAAAACTCCCGTGCGCATAAGGTACGATACATACGCCTCCGCATCGGGGTAGGAAAGCGAGTTTCCGACAGAGGTTATCGTATCGGAAAGCGGATTGTTATTTGCAACACGCTTTATCCTCAGGTATCCGCCGCCGCCCCGCCTTGACTCCACGATAAATCCGTGCTGAGGATTAAACCGTGTGGCGATAACGTAGTTTATCTGTGACGGTACGCAGTTGAAGAACGACGCAAGCTCGTTTCGTTTAAGCTCCAGCCAGTCGTTTTCGTCCTCCTCTTTCAAAAGCTCCGTTATAAAACATTCTATCTTGTCGCTGATACCCATTTCAACCACCTCTTGACTTTGACTTTCTTTGACTTTCTAAATTTATTATATCCCTTTTTCGGAAAATGTCAATGAATATTTTGTATTTAGTTTGTGAACAATTTGTTACGGCGCACGATTTTCGCAAATGCAAACCAATACGGGTAGGGGTCGATGCCCACATCGACCCGAAAACGCCCCGTGCAGTTTGCAATAATCAAAACGAAAATCAAATAAAAAACTATTGCAAAATCAAAAAAAACGTTATATAATGTAAATATACAAAAAACAGAGTAGGATTTTGTGCGTAAAGTGTCCGTCGGACGGGGAGTTGCCGTCGGAACGAAAAGCCTTGTGCTTGCGGTACATTATCCGCATCCCGCTGGAAATTAAGAGCATCTCTTTTTCGGCAGGCTGTTGGAGGAGGTGTTTTTTTAGTGCAAAATATGACCTATAGCGAAGCTTTAGCGTATGTTGAAAGCTTAAAGGACAGGGGAATTGTCCCCGGTCTTTCCAATATGATACGCTTGTGCGAAACGCTCGGCAATCCGCAGGATTGCATAAAAACGGTGCATATTGCGGGAACGAACGGCAAAGGCTCGGTCGGGGCGTATCTCGGAAAAATTCTCGAATGTGAGGGATATTATACGGGTCGGTACGTTTCGCCGTCGGTGGGCGGTACGCTTGAGAGCTTTCTCATAAACGGAACGGCGGTGTCGGAGGACGATTATGCGCAGTGTATGAGCATTGTGCGTGATGCGGCAAAGCGGATAGAGCGTGAGGGATTTTTCCCCACGCCGTTCGAGACGGAAACGGCGGCGGCGTTTGTGCTTTTTAAGATGAAAAAATGCGATTTTGCACTTATAGAGTGCGGTATGGGAGGCAGACTTGATGCAACAAACGTGATAAAATCGCCCGTGTGCAGTGTTATAACAAAGATAAGTACGGATCATACGGCATTTTTGGGAAATACCATTGCGGAGATTGCGTCGGAAAAGGCAGGAATAATAAAACAGGGCGGATTTGCCGTATCGGCACGCCAATGCGATGATGCGGCGGCGGTTATTGCGGAAAAATGCCGTGAGCTTTGCACTCCGATAGAATTTGCCGATAAGGCGGAAATTATAACCGGCGGACTTGACGGCATTGATTTCTCCTATAAAGGAAAAACCTATCATACCTCGCTTTCGGGACTGTATCAGGCGCAGAACGCCGCACTTGCCATATGTACGGCACAGCGAATGGGCATAAGCGAAAAAGCAATAAGCGAGGGCGTGAAAAAGGCACGCTGGGCGTACAGGTTTGAGGTGATAAGCCGTGAGCCGCTCGTTATCCTCGACGGCGCGCATAATCCCGACGGTGCGGCGGAACTTGCACGGACGGTAGGGCGGTATTTCAAAAAAGAGGACGTAACGTTTGTTTTCGGAATGTTCCGTGACAAGGATTATGAAAAAACGGCGGAGCTTACCGCACCGCTGTGCAAGAAAATATATACGGTAAAGCCGCCGTCCGAGCGCGGTCTTGAGGCGGAAACACTTGCCGAAACAGTAAAAAAATATAACGAAAACGTTGCCGTATCCGATATTGAAACGGCTGTATGGCAGGCGGAGGAAAGCCGTGTGACGGTCTGCTTCGGGTCGCTGTCGTTTTTGGAGCGTGCAAAAACGGCGGCTTTGATGAAAAAATATCAGCGGATATATGAGCATCCGCTGTATAAAAAGCTTTTGAAAAACATAGAAATAGCCGAAAAGGACAGAATTTTCTGCCTGCACGGAACGGAACATTCGCTCGATACCGCACGTATCGCATACATCACGGCGCTTGAGAATAACTTGCCGTACAGCAAGGATATAATCTATGCGGCGGCGCTTTTGCATGATATAGGACGGCACAATTCCGAAAAAGAGCATCATATGGCAAGTGCGGAGTTTGCGGAGGTCATAATGCGTGAGTGCGGATACGGAAAAGCGGATACAGATACGGTCTGCCGTGCGGTTGTAAATCACCGCAAAAGCGGTGCGGACGGGCTTTCAGAGCTTTTGTACCGTGCCGATAAGCTGTCGAGGAATTGCTTTAACTGCAAGGCGTACGGCGAATGTTACTGGAGCGAAGAAAAGAAAAACAAGCTGATTGAGGTATAAAAATGATAATAGGAAACAAAGAATTTTTCGGGCGCACATATATTATGGGAATTTTAAACGTAACGCCCGACTCATTTTCGGACGGCGGAAAATGGAACAGTATCGACAATGCCCTGCGCCATACGGAGCAGATGATAAATGACGGTGCGGCGGTGATAGACGTGGGCGGTGAATCGACCCGCCCGGGGCATACAAAAATTTCCGACAGCGAGGAAATTGAAAGAACGGCGCCCGTAATAGAGGAGATAAAAAAGCGGTTCGATATTCCCGTTTCGATAGACACTTATAAAAGTGCGGTCGCACGCGAGGCACTTTTAAAAGGCGCCGACCTTGTCAATGATATATGGGGGTTTAAGTTTGACGGTAAAATGGCGGAAACGGTAAAGGAATTTGACGCCGCCTGCTGTCTTATGCACAACCGTCAAAATGCGGAGTACGGCGATTTTATGAGCGATGTGCTTTGCGATTTGGAGGAAAGCATAAAACTTGCGAAATCGGCAGGCATTGACGATAATAAAATTATGACCGACCCCGGTATAGGCTTTGCCAAAACGCTTGAGGAAAACCTGTATCTTACGGGATACACCGAGGAGCTTAAAAAACTCGGCTATCCCGTGCTTTTGGGAACGTCACGGAAATCAATGATAGGGCTTACGCTTGATTTGCCCACGGACGAACGCCTTGAGGGAACGCTCGTCACAACGGTTCTTGCCGTGCAGAAAGGCTGTCTGTTTGTGCGTGTGCACGATGTAAAGGAAAATGCGAGGGCAATAAAAATGACCGAGGCTTTGGGGAGAGAAAAATGGATAAAATAATAATAAAAAATCTTGAAGTATACGCATATCACGGCGTTCTTGACGAGGAACGCAGACTGGGGCAGAAATTTTTCATAGACGCCGAACTGCATACCGATCTGCGGTATGCAGGAAAAACCGACAAGCTTGACGGCACGGTGAATTATGCAAGCCTTTGCCAAAAAATATCGGAGTACACGAAAGAAAACCCGCGCCGTCTTATCGAGGCGGCGGCGGAGGATATAGCGTATCTCGCATTGAGCGAATACCCGAACGTAAAGGAAATATGCGTTACGGTGAAAAAGCCGTCCGCCCCCGTGGGACTTCCGTTAGAATATCCGGCGGTGTCGGTTGTGCGCAAAAGGCATACGGCGTATGTTGCGCTCGGCTCAAATATGGGCGATAAGGAAAAATATCTGACCGACGCCGTAAAGGCGGTTAATGACGATAAAAACTGCACCGTAAAGGCGGTTTCGGATTTTATCGTAACCGAGCCTGTGGGCGGCGTTGAGCAGGACGATTTTTTAAACGGCTGTATGGAAATCGAAACGCTTCTCGCTCCGCAGGAGCTTTTGGAACTGCTTAATGCCGTCGAAAAATCCGCCGGCAGAGAACGGCTCGTGCACTGGGGTCCCCGTACTCTCGACCTCGATATAATCCTTTATGATGACGAGATTGTAAATACGAAAAATCTTAAAATACCGCATATAGAAATGGCAAACAGGCGCTTCGTTCTCGAGCCGCTTTCACAGATTGCACCGTATGCCAAAAACCCCGTAAACGGCAAAACCGCTCTCGAAATTCTTGCCGATTTGCAAAACGTATAAAAAAAACCTCGAATTTTGTGTAAATTAAGGAAATAATGTCACTTGCAAAACGCTATATATTATGGTATATTTTATATAGAGGATATATAGAAAAGACATACGTCTTTTTGAGGTCAAAAAAGGAGAACAGCAATGAATAATAGTTTTGGTGAAGCACCCATAGTCGGTAAGCTGAGTATAATCAGCATGAAGGGTTGTGAGGAAATCACGGCGAAGATTGACGGGTATCTTAAAAGATTTCGTGAAAACGAGGACTCGGAAACGTACGTGACTCACGTTAACTGCCCGAGATTCGGAACGGGAGAGGGAAAGGGCGTTATCGACGAAACGGTAAGAGGCCATGACGTGTATATTATATGCGACTGCTTTAATTACGGCGTTACATACAATATGTACGGTCTGGAAAACCATATGAGTCCGGACGACCATTACCAGGATTTAAAGAGAGTTATCGCAGCTATGGGAGGTAAGGCAAGACGTGTAACCGTTGTAATGCCTATGCTTTACGAGGGCAGACAGCACAGAAGAGCAGGACGTGAGTCGCTCGATGCGGCGCAGATGCTTCAGGAACTTGTAAGTATGGGAGTGTCGAACATAATCACGTTTGATGCACACGACCCGAGAATTTCAAACGCTATTCCGCTTGCGGGCTTTGATAACGTTCAGCCTACTTATCAGATGATAAAGGCGCTCATAAGAGCCGTGCCGGATATTTCGCTCGATAAGTTCGATACGGTTGTTATTTCACCCGATGAGGGCGGAATGTCAAGATGTATGTACTACAGCGCAGTGTTAAAGCTTGATTTGGGTATGTTCTATAAGCGCCGTGATTATTCAAGAATTGTTGACGGCAAAAACCCGATTGTCGCACATGAGTATCTCGGACGTGACGTTGACGGAAAAGACGTTATTATCGTGGACGATATGATTTCGTCGGGCGAGTCGATTATAGATGTTGCAACCAACCTTAAAAAGCAGGGCGCAAAGAGAATTTTTGTGTTTACCTCGTTCGGTCTGTTCTGCAACGGACTTGAAGTGTTCGACAAAGCGTATGAGCAGGGTCTGGTAAATAAAATATTTACAACAAACCTTATCTACAGAAACCCCGGTCTTAAGGATAGAGATTGGTATTGCGAGGTTGATATGTCAAAGTACATCTCGCTCCTTATAGATACATTAAATCATGACGATACAATTTCAAAACTGCTTGACCCGGTAACGAAAATTCAAAATCTTGTAAACAAGATTAAAAAAGTAGAAGAATAAATAAAAAATCCGCAGGATAAAAAAATCCTGCGGAAATTTTTTTAATATGAAACTTTTTTGCGATTTGAAGGATATATAAGAGTGTAAAGACTAAAAGCTTTTAACTTTGCAAAAGAAAGTAGGTTTGAAATGGCAGACGAGGCAAGGCTGCTTTTGCGGCTCAAAAACAGAGAACGAAATTCAATAGACGAAGCAATCGAAGTCTACACCCCGTATTTAAGCACCGTTATTTACAATACGGCAGGCAACAGGCTTTCAAGAGAGGACATCGAGGAAACAGTATCCGACGTATTCGTTATGCTTTGGAAAAATGCGGAATACATAGATTTGGAAAAAGGCACGATACGGTCATATATCGCCGCCGCCGCACGTAATTTTGCATTAAAAAGGCTAAATAAAAATAAAAACTGTATCTGCCTTGATGATATTGAAATCCCCGATACGGCGTCAGCCGAAAATTCTTTAGCAGACGCCGTGTGGGACGCCGTTATGAGTCTGGGCGAGCCGGATAACGAAATATTTGTAAGGTATTATAAGTTTGACGAAAAACTCAGGGATATTGCAAAAGCAACCGGGATAAATATCTCTACCGTAAAAACCAAGCTTTCGAGAGGCAAACGCAAACTAAAAAGAATTTTATCAGATGCGGAGGAAATGTTATGAATAATAAAAACGACTTGTTTGAGGAATTTAATATCGATAAAAACGGCGGGCCGCCCGATATTGATATTAACGCCATCAAGCGCAGAGTCAATGCAAAACTGGAGTCCGCATATACGGAAAGGAAGTCTGTTACTATGAAATCAAAAAAGAGAATATCGTTTATCGCAATTGCGGCAACCCTTGCTTTGGGTATAACGGTTTTCGCCGTAAACGGAGTTGTGTCGACATGGTCAAGCTCGTCCTCATCCGCTCCCGATTACACCTCGCTCCCCACGGAACAACAGGTTATGAAAGACATCGGCTATGAAACCGTTTTAATCGACAGCTTTGAAAACGGCTATACTTTTAAGGACGGAAACGTTGTAAACAATAATTTTAAAGATGAAAACGGCGGCTCGGTCGAAAAATTCAAATCGGTATCGTTCGATTATGAAAAAGACGGCGACAAGGTGATTTTTTCGCAGGATAAATTCAACTCCGAGATGAGTATGGCGGGAGATGTGATAAAAACCGTAAACGGCACCGATATTTATTATTACAGCTATACAAACAAGGTCGTTCCGTCAGATTATAAACTTACCGATGAGGACAAAAAAGCCGAGGAAAACGGCGAACTTGTATTCACCTACGGTTCTTCCGAGGTTGAAATTAAACAGGTACAGCACGTTTCCTGGGTAAAAGACGGCATATTGTGCCAGTTATTGCAGATTGACGGCAGGCTTTCGGCTGACGGACTTGAAAAAATGGCTGAAGAAATTCTGAACAAATAAATTAAAACGCAGGGGCAACCGAAAAAAATCGGCTGCCCTTTTTTAAATTTACAAACTGTTAATAAAAAGTTATTGATTTTTTTCCTCAAAAGTGATATAGTGTATAAGATGATGTATTATTTGCATACATAGTGCAAAACAAGAGAGGAGAAGGAATTAATGAATAATTCAAGAAAAGCAACATCGGCGGATAAAATGTTCATTGCGCTGATAGTTGTAATTATCGCAGTGGTTTTGGGTCTGGGAGGCTATGCAGTGTACGGAAAGATAAGCAAAAACCTTCAGACAAAGGCAATTGAGGAAAACAAATCCGAAAAGACGGTAAGCTATCTTGCGGATCAGTCGGGTATGTCGGTTGACGAGTACCTTGCGGAATACGGTCTTAACGATAACAAGGACGTAAACGGCAAAACGACCGAAAGCGAAATGGTAAACCATATGACATTGGATAACCTTGCAAAGTATGAGGGCAAGGATTTGGCAACATTCCTTGAGGAAAACGGTCTTACGGATAAGGCTGACGGCAATATGATATGGTCGGAAGCAAAAGACCTTGTTCCGCTTGATGTGTATTTCGGCGGACAGTTTGAGGAAGCAAAGAAAGCGTATGAGCTTGACGATTCAATCACAGGCGATATGACCTGGGGCGAAACAAAGGATACGATACTCGCCGCACAGGAGGAGTATATAAAGAAGATGCAGAATGCAACTCCGGCGCCTGCAACGGACGCACCGGCAGAGGCGACAGCCGAGGCTGACGCAGCAGCGGCTGATGCAACGGCGGCTCCCGCCGACGGCGAATAATAAATTGTACGGGGCGATGCCCCATACAACGCAAACCACGGGAATTGATGTTCTCATCGACCCGAACAAAAACGCCAATCGCATGGGTCGATGCCCTCATCGACCCGCAACAAAAATGCACAATGTAGGGCAGGGGCTTGCTCCTGCCGTAAAATAAATTAAAGGAGAATTGTTATGAGCGAAGAAAACAAATTCAATAACGAAGAAGAATTAAACGAAAACACCGAGGAAATCATTTCGGAAACAGCGGAGGATACTGTAGATGCTCCCGTTGAGGAATCGGACGCATCGGCGGAAACAGCGGAAGAAGCCGCACAGGAAACGGCAGATATTGCCGAAGAAACTGCGGAAAATGTTGCCGAAGCCGCACCTGAGGCTGAAATCGTGCTTGATGAAAATGTTGAAAACATAACACCGGGCAAAAAGAATGTTGTACCCGTTATCGTGGCAGGTGCTGTTGCGGCGGCAATCATTATAGCGGCTGTATTGCTTTATGCATTCGGATATTTCGGAATTTGGTTCAATAAGTATAACAGAGAGTATATCAATACAACAGGCAGAACAATTGAAGAAGTTGCCGAGCAGGCAGGTATGACTCTTGATGAATTTAAAGACCAGTTCTCGCTTCCGAAGAATATGCCGAAAAACACATATGAGTCGGCGGCATTCTACACAATGCCCGTGTCAAAGGTAGCGGAAGTTTACGGTATCTCGTTTGATACTTTAAAGTCGGAGCTTGGCTTACCTGATGAAGTTACGGAAAATGACGAATGGGGCAAGGTTGAAGGCGAAATGACTCTCCGTCAGTATGTCGGCGAGGAAAACTTTGACGATTTCAAGACTGCATACGGTTTCGGAGATGAAGTAACGCTCGATACAAAGTGGAAAGAAATAAGAAACGTTGTAGATACAAAACAGAAGGAAAGACGTGAGGAGCAGGAAAAGCAGTTAGCCGAGGAATCTGCAGCGCCCGAGGCAACTCCGGCTGCAGAAGAAGCAACCGACGCTCCGGCAGAAACTCCCGCAGCAGAATAATAAATTGTATGGGACATCGTCCCTAAATAAAACCGAATAACAGCAGGCATCAACCCCTACAGATTGTGTTTACAATGATTGTAAATCGCTGTAGGGCAGGGGCTTGACTCCTGCCGAAAATGCATGAAAAAAACCGAACCGAGGAGTACGTAAATTACTCCAAACGGTTCGGTTTTTTTGAGAAATAAACTTTTACGGCAAACAATTAATTGCTTATGCCTTTACGGTTGGGCATTTTTAACTTTTCTATGCTCTGCCGTATGTTTCCGTAATATCCGCAATTTCCTTTGCAAGTTTTTTTGTAAATGCGCTTTTCGGCGCACGCCAGCGCCAGTTTCCGAAAGCGGTGGAGGGCGTGTTCATACGTGCCTCGCCGCCGAGCTTTAAATAATCCTGCATCTGTATTATAACCGTGTCTCCCACGCAGGCAAACGCCGCTTTGATAAATTCACGTGAGAAATCGGCATTTTTCTGTATCCGCAGATACTTTCGGCAGTATTCAAGCGTTTTTTCATCTGCCGACTCCGCCCAGCCGAGGAGCGTGTCGTTATCGTGAGTGCCTATGTATACGGCGCAGTTTTTATCGTAATTGTGGGGCAGATATATGTTGTCGGGCGTGGAATCAAAAGCAAATTCAAGCACTTTCATTCCCGGAAATCCCGATTTTTCAAGCATTTCAAGCACGGTCGGCGTTAAAAATCCCAAATCCTCCGCAATTATCGGCAAATCTCCGAGCTTTGATTTTACATACTCGAAAAATTCAATCCCGGGTCCTTTTTCCCATTTTCCGTTTACAGCGGTCTTGTCACCGTGCGGAATGGTGTAAAATTCGTCAAAACCTCTGAAATGATCTATTCTCACAACGTCAAAAAATTCAAACGATGCACCGAGCCTGTCAAGCCACCAGTCATAGCCCGTTTCCTTGTGCCGTGCCCAGTTGTAGATAGGATTTCCCCAAAGCTGACCGTCAGGCGAATATCCGTCAGGCGGACAGCCTGCAACCTTGTTCGGTGTCAAATCGGCACTTAAATCAAACAAATCGGGATATACCCATACGTCCGCACTGTCGGGAGAAACATAAATCGGTATGTCGCCAATAATTTTTATTCCGTTCTCGTTTGCGTATGCTTTCAGCTTTGACCATTGCTCAAAGAACTTGAACTGCACAAATTCCCAGAACATAACCTCATCTTCGTGTGAGGACTTGAACAGCCACAGCGAATGGGGATCACGCTTTTTAAGTCCCTCGTCCCACAGATACCATGGCTTTCCGCCAAACTCCTCTTTCATTGCCATAAACAGACCGTAGTTTGAAATCCAGCGTTCGTTTTTGTCAAGAAATTTGTTAAAAGCGGTCAAATCAGTATTTTTAAATTTCAAAAATGCCTTTTTGAGAATTTCAAACCTGTTGTCATACAGTGCGGCGTAGTCGACATAGTTTTCCGAGTCCTCCGCACCTTTGCAGTCGCTTTTGTCAAGCAGATTTTCGGCACACAGCATATCCAAATCAATAAAGTACGGATTGCCTGCGTGCGAGGAATACGACTGGTACGGCGAGTCGCCGCAGCTTGTCGGACCGATGGGCAGAATTTGCCAGTATGTCTGCTTTGCGCTTTTTAAAAAATCGACAAATTCATATGCCGCCTTGCCTACTGTGCCTATGCCGTATTTTGACGGCAGTGATGAAATATGAAGAAGTATCCCGCTTGCTCTCATTTATAAAATCCCTCCGTTAAATGTAGTTTATATATTCGTCGGGCGAGGAAATTATATATTTTGCTCCTGCGTCCTCAAGCTCCTTGCGGTCGCGAAATCCCCACAATACGCCCAAAGGCGTCATACCGGCATTTTTTGCGGTTTCCATATCCACATAAGTGTCGCCCGTAAATATGCACTCGTCGGGCGTTACGCCGAGCTTTTCGGCAATCAAAAGCGCACGTGACGGATCGGGCTTGGGGAGGCTCCCCTCGTATACTCCGCATACAAAATCAAACGTTCCCTCGCCGAAAACCAGCTTTATAACGTCCTGTGCAACGTTGTCGGGCTTGTTTGTGCATACGGCAAGCTTTATCCCGTGTTCTTTAAGCGTGCGCAGTGCGTCTTTTATTCCGTCGTATGCGTCTGTTTTGTACATCGGGTCGGCCTCGTAATGCTCGTCATAAACGGCGCCGACTTTCTCATAATTCTCCTCCGTATCGGCGTTGTAATACGCCAGCATACGATGAATAAGAACATTTCTGCCGTTTCCGACAAGATATTTGTATTTGTCCTTTTCAATCGGCTCAAAACCGTTTGCGGTAAGCGCAACGTTCCCGAAATGCGCCAAAGCGGTAAGAGTGTCAGTTAAAGTTCCGTCAAGGTCAAATATAATAGCCTTCATAAAAAAATCCTTTCTGTATACAATATAATTATATTATAAAACTGTTCGTGTGTTATGTCAATATATGAAATATATATGAATTTTGTCGGATTTGCTTGATTTTTTGGCGTCGGTGTGGTAGTATAACATAGAAAGGAATGATTTTGATTATGAAAAAGATTTTATTGATAACGGCTGCGCTTGCGATTGCAGTAACTGCCGCAGGCTGCGGAAAGAAAGACAAAAAGACGGGTGATCCCGTTACGGATTACGGCGTAAACGCCACCGAAAACGTTGATATGAACAAGATTTCGGGCGATGAGCTTACAGCCGCACCGTCAAACGGCGTTAAGGAAAGCGGAGCTATCGGCAAGTACGAGGTCGGAATAGACAAGGCAAAGGTTATAGACTATAACGATGAAAAAGTTTTGATAGTTTCGTTTGATTTTAAGAACAATTCCTCGCAGGAGGCGAATTTCGCCGGAGCGATGACCGTTACAATCGAACAGGACGGAGCGGACTTGCGCCCCGTAAATCTGAACGAGGTGGAGGGTTACGACATTGCGTCGGTTGCGCAGATGGTTAAGAAAGGCGACAAAATAACCGTTCAGCGAGCATATGCTCTCTCGGACGATAAAACGGCGGTAGACGTTACCGTAAAGGCATTTAATTCGGAAAGCAACGAAGGCTCTGTTGCAAAAACATTTGAAATTAAATAAAAAAATTACCAAAGGGGCGCTGTAATGCGCCCCTTTGAGCCTGTCGGCAGACAGGCAAACGGAAAGGAAATAATATGAATATCCCCAATGACCCTGCAATACTTTTAAGCTATATAAATACAAAATTGCGTGACAGCTATTCGTCATTTGACGAACTTTGCTCCGATATGGAGCTTGACCCCGCACAAATCACGCAAAAGCTTTCCCAAATAGGATATAAATACAGTCCTAACCATAATTCTTTCATCTGACCACGCAAAAGATAAGCGTCGCATCTCATCCCTCTGCCTGCCCTCGGAGTATCCGTATACGCCGTCGGACAGGCATCGGGCGACCTGCTCGCTTCTCTTTTGTGTGGAATTGAGGGAAAAGCGCCGCATCTTATCCCTCTGTCCGCCCTTGGAGTATCTGTATACGCCGTCGGACAGACATCGGGCGATCTGCTCGCTTCTCTTTTGTGTGGAATTGAGGGAAAAGCGTCGCATCTCCTCCCTCTGTCCGCCCTTGGAGTATCTGTATACGCCGTCGGACAGACATCGGGCGATCTGCTCGCTTCTCTTTTGTGCAGAATTTGAGGGATAAGTGTGCGGTGAGCATAATCTTTTATCAATTGCGGTAAAATAGTAAAAAAACGGAGAAATCACAATGACCGAAAAAGAATACAAATGTCTTATAGACGAGGAAACTTACAAAAGAACAGAGGACGCATACGAATGGGACAGCGTTAAAAATCAGACCAACAATTATTACGCTGCCGAAACGGACATTCTTGCAAAAAACAGAATAACGGTGCGTATCCGTGAAAAGGACGGCGTATACAAAATACAGGTCAAGCGCCACAAAAATGAGGAAAGCGCATTGCACATAAGCGAAGAGCTGGAGTTTGACTCGGACGGTGCGCCCAACGTTATAGATGCGCAAAAAGCACGTGAAATAACGGGTGTTGAAACGGGTGCGCTCAAAAAAATCGGCGCTCTTACCACGCTCCGCCACAGCCTTATGTGGGATAAATACACGGAAATATGCCTTGACAAAAGCATATACCTTGACCGTTCCGATTATGAGCTTGAAGTGGAGTAT
>CAKSPN010000010.1 GCA_934481375.1 uncultured Clostridia bacterium | reverse complement strand
CGTTTATCTCGGAAACGGTGTTTCCTGCCAGGGTAAATCCTGACGAAATTCCGCCGTTCACGCCCGTGCGCAGTACAAACGCCTCGGGAATACCGTTCTTGTCAAGGTCGGTAAGAACGACCTCCGAGTATGTATTGTCCGTGGACAAAAGCTTCATAAGGCGTGTTACAAAAGCGTCACGCCAGCTCTCCGCCGCAAAGGCGCACGGCGCAGACGCCGTGACGGCTATCGCCGCAGTTATTAACATTGTAATTATCTTTTTCATAATAATCTCCATTCCGCCGTATAAATACGGCTAAACATCGTATCACTCCCATTATACTAAATTTCTTTTAAAATGTCAAATCGGGCATTTTAAATTTAGTGGTTGATAATCGGGAAGAATAATGTTATAATACACTTTGGACAGGATCTGAAATGTATTGTATCCCGAACAGGGAATAGTAACAAGGAGGAATTTATATGAAAAATACGGTTTTGACCGCATTGCAGCAGAAAGCCGACGGCGACAGAATATCTATGCTCACCGCCTATGACTTTTCCACCGCGCGGCTGGAGGACGAGGCAGGAGTAAATATGATACTTGTCGGCGATTCGCTGGGCATGGTAATGCTCGGCTATGAGGACACGCTTTCCGTTACAATGGAGGATATGCTGCATCACACCAAGGCGGTGGCAAGAGGAGCAAAAAACGCAATGGTAATTGCCGATATGCCCTTTATGTCATACCAGACCTCGGTTTATGACGCAGTAAAGAACGCAGGAAGACTTATCAAGGAGGGGCGTGCGCACGCAGTAAAGCTTGAGGGCGGCGCCGCAGTAAGCGAGCAGATACGTGCGATAACGGACGCACAAATCCCCGTTATGGCGCATATAGGTCTTACTCCGCAATCGGTAAACGCTTTCGGCGGATTTCGTGTACAGGGAAAAACGGAGGAGCGTGCAAGACAGCTTATCGAGGAGGCAAAAATTGTCGAGGAGGCGGGAGCGTTTGCGGTTGTGCTTGAATGTGTGCCGGCGCTTTTGGCAGAAAAAATAACGAAATCGGTAAAAATACCGACAATCGGCATAGGAGCGGGAGCAGGCTGTGACGGACAGGTGCTTGTTTATCAGGATATGCTCGGAATGTACGGCGAATTTGTACCCAAATTCGCAAAGAAATTTGCCGATGCCGGCGAGCTTATGAAAAACGCTTTTAAAGAGTATATAAACGAAGTTAAGTCGGGCGCTTTCCCGTCGGAGGAGCACACGTTTAAAATAGCGCCCGAAATTATAGAGAAATTGTAACGTTATGATTTGTAAGATTGGAGTTTAAAATGAAAATAATAAAAACCGCAGATGAAGTGCGAAAAATCGTAAAGGAATGGAAAAGACAGGGCTTAAGCGTGGGACTCGTTCCCACAATGGGTTATCTTCACGAGGGACACGCAAGCCTTATAGACGCATCGGTAAAGGATAATGACAGAACGGTTGTATCGGATTTTGTAAATCCGATACAGTTTGCGCCCAATGAGGACCTCGCAAGCTATCCGAGAGATATAAACCATGACAGCAAATTGTGCGAGGAACACGGCGCAGATATAATATTCAACCCCGAGCCGGAGGAAATGTATGACGATATGTTCTGCACGCACGTTGACATGGACGTGCTTACGCAGGAGCTGTGCGGATTAAGCCGTCCGATACATTTTCGGGGTGTGTGTACGGTTGTGACAAAGCTGTTTAATATCGTAACGCCCGACAACGCATATTTTGGTCAGAAAGACGCACAGCAGCTTGCAATAATAAAGCGTATGGTGAAAGACCTTAATATGGATATATGTGTTCACGGCTGTCCGATAGTGCGTGAGGCGGACGGACTTGCAAAAAGCTCGAGAAACACGTATTTAAGCGCAGAAGAAAGAAAAGCGGCGCTTGTTCTTTCCAAAAGTATAATGCTCGGCAAAAAGATGGCTGACGGCGGAGAGATGAATGCAGAGAAAATAACCTCGGCAATGAAAGCCGAAATAGAAAAAGAACCGCTCGCAAAGATAGACTACGTGAAAATAGTCGATGCACTCACCATGCAGCAGGTAAAAACGCTTGAAAAACCGATATTATGCGCAATAGCGGTGTATATCGGCAAGACACGTCTTATCGATAATTTTATTACGGAATAAGGAATTGATATAAAATGCAGATAACAATGCTTAAAAGCAAGATACACCGTGCCACGGTGACGCAGGCGGAGGTCGATTATGTCGGAAGCATAACGATTGACGAGGAGCTTCTCGAGGCGGCGGGAATATACGAGTACGAAAAAGTCCAGGTGGCGGACGTAAACAACGGAAACCGCCTTGAAACCTATACCATAGCAGGCGAGCGCGGGAGCGGCGTGATATGCTTAAACGGCGCCGCCGCAAAGCTGGCAAACGTGGGCGACAAGGTCATAATTATGGCGTATGCCGAGATGTGCGCTGATGAAATAAAGGAAAATCCGCCCAAGGTTGTGTTTGTTGACGCTGAAAACAAAATCACCAAAATATCAAGCTATGAAAAGCACGGGCAATTGTTTGAGGGAGAATAACGTAATGATACTTGCAATAGACATAGGAAATTCAAATATAGTTATCGGCGGCTGTGACGGTGACAAAATACTTTTTACGGAACGGCTTTCGACCAACCATTCCGCAACCGCACCGGAGTATGCCATACTTATAAAAAACATTTTCACTCTGCACGGCGAGGATATGGGCGGTGTTGACGGAAGTATTATATCGTCCGTTGTGCCGTCGCTTACCAATACCGTAAAAGAGGCGGTGCATAAGCTTACGGACGGTAAAATTATGGTTGTGGGTCCCGGAATAAAAACGGGACTTTGCATAGGAACGGACAATCCGGCTCAGCTCGGAAGCGATCTCGTTGTGGACGCAGTCGCAGGTACAAGCCAATATCCGCTCCCCCTTATTATAATAGATATGGGAACGGCGACCACGTTTTCCGTAATAGACGGCGAGGGTAAATACCGTGGCGGAGCAATAATGCCCGGTATGAAGGTTTCGCTCGATTCGCTTGTCGGCAGAACGGCGCAGCTCCCGAAGATAAGCTTTGATCCACCCAAAAACATAATCGGTCCGAACACGATAGATGCAATGAAAAGCGGTATTTTGTATTCGACGGCGGCAAGTCTTGACGGAATGGCAGAACGCATTGAGGAGGAACTCGGCACAAAAGCAACAGTTGTCGCAACGGGCGGACTTGCCGGGATTGTTGTTCCTCTGTGCCGCCGTGACATAATACTTGATGAAGATTTGCTTTTGAAAGGACTTATAATTCTTTATAACAAAAACAAATAACGGAGGAAAAAAATGAACAGCTATTGGATATGGAATTACGGTGATTACGAAATTTTTCACACGAACCTCGTAAACTCACGGCGTCAGGAATATGGTGCGGATTACCCCGTGTTATGGAAAGTGTCCGCCGTTGAGGGTATGGTTACATTTTATAATGAAATAAACGTGGAAAATGACGGTTATATAAACCTGCATTTGAGCGGTAAGGGTTATATAATGATTGACGGCAAAAGACATATGTCGGGTAAAAATATTCCCGTTTCCGCAGGAGAACATAGCTTTTGGATACGTGTTATGAACACGGGCGGTCTGCCGTCGGCGTATCTGGAAAGCGATGTCTGCGCAACGGATGGCAGTTGGTATACGCTGGAAAATTCCAAAAAGATACCTGTCGGCTGTGAAAAACAGTACGACTCGCCCGATAAAAATCCCGAAAATTTCATATTCTCATACAGGGAAGCTGTGCCTGTTTTCAAAGAGGAGTTAAGCGGCGGTATATTGTTTGATTTCGGAAAAGAAATTTTCGGTTTTCTGAACATAAGCGGTGTAAACACTGCCGATAAACTGCATGTAAGCTACGGCGAGTCAAAAGAGGAGGCTCTGGACACGGAGTATTCCATTGTGTTTGAAGATGTTGACGGCGCAGAGGAGTACAGGCTCCGTCAGCGTGCGTTCAGATTTATTTTTATAACAGGCGCAAAAAATGCCGTTGTAAAAGCCGATGTTGAGTATCTGCCGTTGGAGCGGAAAGGCTCTTTTAAATGCGATGATGATGACGTAAACAGAATATGGGAAATGTGCGCATACACGCTGAGCCTTACGTGCCGTGAGGTACTTATGGAGGCGGTTAAGCGCGACCGCTGGCTGTGGTGCGGAGATGCGTATCAGGCGTTTAAATTCTGTAACTATCTCTATGCCGACAAGGGCATTGTCGAGCGCAGTCTTATCGGATTACGCGGAAAAGACCCCGTGAGGGAACATATAAATACCATAACCGATTACAGTTTTTACTGGATAATTGCGCTCTACGATTATTATCTCGAATACGGGAACGATGAATTTATCAAATTTATTTATCCCCGTGCCGTGTCGCTTATGGACTACTGTGCAAAAGACGCCAATAAGGACGGATTTATAACGGGAAAAGAGGGCGACTGGATATTTATCGACTGGGCGGAAATGGAGAAGAAAGGCGCAATTTGCGCCGAACAGATGCTGTGGATTGCCGCAAACAGAACAATGGCAAAGCTTGCGGATATTGTCGGAGCCGACGGCAGAAAGTATGCCGATACGGCGGAGAAGCTTGTCAAAAAAGTAAATGAGTATTACTGGTGCGAAAGTAAGGGTGCATTCCGTGAAAGCTATGAAAACGGAACGGACAGCATCACACGCCACGCAAACATATTTGCCGTTATGTACGGTATCGCAACGGAGGAGCAGACAAAAAGCATTTTTGAAAACGTTATAAATAACCCCGAGATACCGCAGATAACAACGCCGTATTTTGAGGGGTATGAGCTTGACGTAATGGGTATGCTCGGAAGATACGGGTATATTGAAAATATGTTCAAGTCATATTGGAAGGGTATGGCGGAACTTGGCGCTACAACCGTATGGGAGGAATTTAATCCGCAGCTTTCGGGTGCAGAGCATTATGCGATGTACGGCAATAAGTACGGCAAATCGCTGTGCCATGCATGGGGTGCGTCGCCGATATATCTTTTGGGACGGTATTACCTCGGAGTATATCCTACCTCGCCCGGCTATAAAACCTTTGATGTTACGCCGAACAAGGGCGGCTTCGGATTTATAGACGGAAAGGTTTACGCCGGCGACGGATACGTATCGGTTTACCTTTCGGATGAAAAGCTTTCGGTCGTTTCCGAAACGGACGGCGGAACTCTCATTTGGAACGGAAAACGCTATCCGCTCGAAAAAAATAAGGAATTATTAATTGAACTTTAACGCAAAAAAGCGTGTCGGTGTACGGTATCGGCACGCTTTTTATAATTTTTTACAAAAAAATTATAAAAAAATATTGAAATTTGGCGAAAAGTATGATATAATAATTCGGTATTTATACGGACTCTGGAGAGTTTCGGGTAAAACCGGGCGCCGAAGGTGTAAGAAATACTTATGTATTTTGTATCTCTCAGGCAAAAGGACAGGGCAGAAAAAAAGCCATCCTTAAATTCTTCAAAGCCGATTATACGGCTTTATTTTTTTTGAACGGAAGTTCATACAGGGAGAAAGCCCTTTTGGGGTAAGAAAAAATTTTAAGGAGGACAGTTGAATGGAACAACTAACCAAAATTGTCGATACAATCGACGGCTATGTGTGGGGAATACCCCTTATTGTACTTATTCTTGCGGCAGGAATATATCTTACGGTAAGAGTAAAATGCTTACAGGTAAAGCATTTACCTAAAGCTTTGAAGTTTATGATCAAGAACGAGGAAGACGGCGTAGGCGAAGTAACAAGCTTCGGCGCACTGTGCACGGCTCTTTCGGCAACCATAGGAACGGGAAACATCGTAGGTGTTGCAACGGCTATATGTGCCGGCGGTCCGGGAGCGCTTTTCTGGATGGTGTTTGCGGCATTTTTCGGTATGGCAACAAAATATGCCGAGGGATTTCTTGCGGTTAAATACCGTCAGGAAACGCCGGACGGACGTTTTCTCGGCGGTCCTTTCTATTACATAGAAAAGGGTATGGGCGTGAAGTGGAGATGGCTTGCCAAAATATTTGCGTTTTTCGGCGTTATGGTAGGTATTCTCGGTATCGGTACAATCACGCAGATTAACGGTATCGCAAGTGCCGTTCAGGATTTCTTTGATCCTCAGAAGGCAAGTATCGCACTTAATATAGGCGCTCAGTCATATACATGGGCAACAGTTATAACAAGTATTGTTGTTACAATTCTTGTTGCACTTGTTGTAATCGGCGGTATAAAGAGAATTGCAAAGGTTTCGGAAATCATCGTTCCTTTTATGTCGATATTATATGTTGTACTTGCACTTGCAATCCTTATACTTAACATTAAGGCTATACCCGGAGCTGTTGTGCTTATTGTGAAAAGTGCATTTGCACCCAAAGCGGCTCTTGGTGCGGCAGCAGGTATTACGATTAAAATGGCGATGCAGAAAGGTATCGGACGAGGAATTTTCTCGAACGAAGCAGGTCTCGGTTCTGCTCCTATAGCTGCTGCGGCAGCACAGACAAATGACCCCGTAAGACAGGGTCTTGTAACCATGACGGGTACATTTATCGATACTATCGTTATATGTACAATGACAGGTCTTTCGATTGTTGTTACAGGTGCGCAAAATCAGTATATTCCCGATGCGTTCGAGGGCGTTAAGATAACAAGCTATGCATGGCAGAACGGACTTCCGTTCCCGTCACAGGTATCCTCATTCCTGCTTATGATGTGTCTTGCATTCTTCGCATTCACAACCATTCTCGGCTGGGATTACTATTCGGAAAGATGTCTTGAATATCTCACAAACGGAAATATGACAGCCGTTAAAGTGTTTAAATGGCTGTATATTGCAGCTGTATTTGTAGGCCCGTACCTGACGGTGTCCATCGTTTGGGGCGTTGCGGATATATTCAACGGACTTATGGCGTTCCCGAACCTTATAGCACTGTTCGCATTGAGCGGTGTTGTAGCGTCCGAAACGAAAAAGTTTTTGGGCAAGCATAAGGAACTGTAAATATAAGACCGCAGGGCAGAGAATTGTTTCTGCCGAATATGAAAATGTAAATTGCAGGGGACGATGTCTTTCATCGTCCCGAGTATGAATTTATATAGTATGCGGACAGCGTTTCGGGTTGATGAGGGCATCAACCCCTACAGGCTGCGAAAATGCACACCGTAGGGCAGGGGCTTGCTCCTGCCGAAAAGAAAAACGTATACAATTTTGCGGTAGGGGACGATGCCCACATCGTCCCTAATGCGGAAACATAAAAAACCGAGCCTTATAAAGGCTCGGTTTTGTTATATCTTCTTTTGCATCAGCATTTCCGTGTAATACTGCTCCAACTCGGGATATTCCATTAACCCACGTCTGCCGATGTCGTTTATCGAATAAACGCCCTTGCGCTCGTGCGAAAACCAGCCGAACGCATTAAAATACAATATCCGTCCGCAATCGTCACTGCCGCCGTATTCACGTATCTGCTTGGGCGAAAGCTCGCCGTACATATCGAGAATACAGGCGATATGTATGCATTTTTCGGTGTATGCGGTGGCAATTTTTCTGCCGGTCACACCGCCGGTGTTCATATCTATGCTCCGCCCGTCTATTTCGCTCATAATGCTTTTGAATTTCGTTTTGTTCACTCTCGGCGGTGAAAACGGAGTCGGGTCGCAGATTATCTCGGCGTATGAATGAGCGCCTTTGAGGTTTACAAATATCAGTCCCAGTTCCAGCTTTTGTATCACAAAAAGCGTGTCACGAAATTTCTTTTTTGAATAGTTTTTCGGTTTCGGAACGGCAATGTATGTAACGGCGCCCGTTTTCTGACGCTTTAACCCTTGTGAGAGGAGCGTAACGGAAAGATTTTTCTTAAGTTCCGTAATCACAAGCCCGCCGTCCTTTACGGCGGTAACGTCGCAGCCTTTTACCTCGGCGTTCACGCTGTAGCCGAGATTTTCAAAAAGCGTTTTAACCGGCAAAAACAAATCGCTCTCACTTATCATATCCGTCACCGTGCCTTAATGTTATAACCGTTATTTCGGGACGGTTGAAAAGGCGTGGGATTATCATCGGGTTTCCCAAGCCGCGGCTTACAATCATTTCCGTATCGCCGTATCTGTAATGTCCGCCCACGTATTTCGGGAAAAACATCGACGCTTTTCCCGTCCATGCCGATTTTGGCGCAACAATGCCCCGCCCGCTCGGAAGGCGTATCTGTCCGCCGTGCATATGCCCTGCAAGCACAAGGTCAAAGCCGTGCTGTTTTATCATATCAAACATATTTGCACGGTGGAAAAGCAAAATGTCATATCCCTGATACGGCGGTAGTTGCGACAGCGATTTTTCAAGTCCTCTGCCGAATTTTTTCTCGTCGTTTGAAAGCGGATCGTCAATGCCGCATAAGCCTATTTTGTCGTTGCCTATTTCAAGCTGTATGCGCTCGTTGTGCAGCATTCTCACTCCCGTGTCCGTAAGCTCACGGTCGAATTTTTCATAATCCGCACGCCATACGTCATGGTTTCCGTTTGCCGCATACACGGGCGCAATTTTCAAAAGCTGTTCGCACAGACGTATCGCAGGCTCATAACTGCCGTCATCATCGGCAAGGTCGCCGGTTGATACGATAATATCGGGCATTTCGCAATGCGTTTCGCTCACAATCCCAGGGATTGCGTCGCAGTGGTAGTCGGAAATCTGCAATATTTTGAACCCGTCAAAATTTTTCGGTATTTTGGGCGAGGAAATGTTGTAATGTGTCACCTCAAGGCGGTTGTCAAGTCCCTTTACGGCGCACAGTATTCCGCCCGTTAAGGCAAGCGTCTTTATTGCTTTTTTCATAGTAAATCCTCCCCGGAAATTATTGTTTCTCCGTATATTATACCACGCCTTTAAAATAAAAACAATTATTCTTGAAAAAAATATAAAATAATGTTATAATAATACTATATGTGATTAAAAGAAAGGACAGACATATTATGATAAAACATATTGTGGTATGGAGAATGAACGATACTCCCGATAAAGCCGAGAAAATGAATGCAATCAAGGAAAATCTCGAGGCATTAAAGGGAAAAATAGATTTTTTAAGAGATATACGTGTCGGAATAAATTTCAATACAACCGATGCAGCGTCCGACATCGTGCTTGAAACGGTGTTTGACACAAAAGAGGATTTGGAAAAGTACCAAAATCACCCCGACCACGTTGCGGTCGGCAGAGATTATGTGCGCCCGAACGTTAGCGAGCGCCGTGTTATAGACTATGTTTTTTGAGGTAAATTATGGCGGTTGAGATAACGGAAGAACAGATAAAGGAACAAAAGAACTATATAATGAAGCTCCGTGAGGATAACGGAAATTTTGCCGCAAAAAACGGCAGAGTGCGGCTTGCGCTTACGGAAACTTACGGCTGTCAGCAAAACGAAAACGACACCGAGCGCATACGCGGAATGTTGAGCGAGGCGGGGTTTGATTTCACGGACGATCCCGAAAAAGCGGACGTTGTAATATACAACACCTGCGCTGTAAGGGAAAACGCTGAGCAAAAGGTTTTTGGCAGACTGGGAATTTTAAAGCACATAAAGGAACAGCGCCGAAATATGGTAATCGGCATATGCGGCTGTATGGTACAGCAGGAGCATATAACGGAGAAAATAAGAAAGGTGCATCCGCAGGTAGACCTCATCTTCGGAACGCACGCGCTGTATAAAATGCCCCAGCTGCTTTACGAGGCTATGCACAGGAAAAAGACCGTTGTCGATATAGAGGACAGCGCAGGAGCCATTGCGGAGGATATTCCGATACTGCGTGACACCAAAGAAAAAGCATGGGTAAGCGTTATGTATGGCTGTAACAATTTCTGCACATACTGTATTGTACCGTATGTCAGAGGACGTGAGCGCAGCAGAGAGCCGGAGGCGGTGCTTTCGGAGGTGAAAAAGCTTGTTGAGGACGGCTGTACGGAAATATCGCTTTTGGGACAGAATGTAAATTCATACGGTAAGGATTTGGAGCGCGACGTGGATTTTTCGGATCTTATGCGTATGGTGAACGATATAGAGGGAGTTAGGCGCATACGTTTTATGACGTCGCACCCAAAGGATTTGAGCGATAAGCTTATACAAACGATACGTGACTGCGATAAGGTGTGCAATCAGCTTCATCTGCCGTTCCAGGCAGGCTCGGACAGAGTGCTTAAAGAAATGAACAGAAAGTATACCAAGGCGCAGTATCTTGAAAAAATAGAAAAGGTAAAGCGTGAAATACCCGATATTTCGCTCTCGACGGACGTTATAGTGGGATTTCCCACCGAAACGAACGAGGACTTTGAGGAAACGCTTGACGTTCTGCGCCGTGTGGAGTTTGACAATATCTTTTCGTTTATATACTCAAAGCGTGAGGGAACGCCGGCGGCAGAACTGGATTTTGTGCTTACCGATGAGGAAATACACAAAAACTTCAATCGCCTTTTGGAGGTACAAAACGAAATTTCAAAGCGCAAAAACGACGCATATGTCGGACGGATTGAAACAGTGCTTGTGGACGGCGTGAGCAAAAACGATGAAAATATGCTTTCGGGAAGATGCGAAAGTTCGAAAATAGTTAATTTCCGCGGCGATAAGTCGCTTATAGGAAAATATGTAAAGGTAAAAATAACGCAATCGCATACGTGGAGCTTGAACGGCTCTTTGGCGAAATAAAGAAAGGAAAATACAAAATGACTGAAATATTTGAAAAAACAAGAGAACTCGGAGAATTGATACAGGCGTCGGAGTTGATGAAAAAGGCTAAGGAACTTGAGGCAAAACAGCAGGCGGACGAGGAAGCGTCGGAACTTTTAAAGGAATTTAATCTGAACAGAATGAATCTCGCACGTGATATGCACAACGGAAAAATGTCCAAAGAGGACGCTATCGAGGCAAATAACCGTGCGTTTGCGGAAATGTGCGAGAAATCGGAGATTATACGTGATTATATCGAGGCAAAAAGAGATTTCGATCAGTTGGTACAGCAGGTAAATCAGATTTTGAATTATTATATTACGGGCGAGGACCCCAATTGTACGCATGATTGCAGTACCTGCGGCGGCTGTCACTGATAAAAATCCGTAAAACGTATACGGTTTCGTGTTCGGGTTGATGAGGGCATCAACCCCTACAGGTTGCGAAAACCGCACACCGCAGGGCAGGGGCCTGCTCCTGCCGAAAAGAAAAACGCATACAATTTTGCGGTAGGGGTCGCCCCCTTCATCGCCCTACAAAATTTCACAAAGGAGAATTTCCGAAAATGGCAAACGAACAGCTGTCACCGATGATGCAGCATTATCTCAAAACAAAAGAAGAATACCCGGACAGCATACTTTTTTACCGCTTGGGCGACTTTTACGAAATGTTTTTCGAGGACGCCGTGGAGGTATCACGTGAACTGGAACTTACGCTCACGGGAAAGGACTGCGGTCTGGCGGAGCGTGCGCCCATGTGCGGCGTACCGTACCATGCGGCGTCGGTATACATTTCACGCCTTATCGACAAAGGCTACAAGGTTGCCATATGCGAGCAGACGGAGGACCCGAAGCTTGCGAAGGGAATGGTCAAGCGTGAAGTTGTGCGTGTGGTAACGCCCGGAACGGTTGTTGACGAGGAACTGCTTGACGAAAAAACAAATAACTATCTTGCGGTAATTTTCACGGGAGCGGACGGAAAATCGGGATTTTCCGTGTCGGACGTTTCAACTGGCGAAATATACACCGCCGAACTCAGCACAAAAGACGAAATATTAAACGAAACGGCACGGTTTGCGCCTAAGGAAATCGTGGCAAATTCGCTTGCGGTAAAGAGTCTGGCAAACGATGTCGATATGCGCTTTCATATGAGCCTTAACGATAAAAATGACAGCTTTTTTGAGGGTAATGCGGAGGAAAAGGTTTCAAAGCAGTTCGGAAAGGATATTTCCGAACTTAATCTCGGCGGCAGTCCCAATGCCGTAAAAGCTGTCGGCGCAATGCTCAATTATCTTGAGTATGCGCAGAAAACGAGCATAGATTATCTCGATAAGCTGACGGTTTACAGCGTTAATCAGTATATGGAACTTGACGCCGCAACACGCCGTAACCTTGAGGTTACGGAAACTATGCGTGACCGTGCAAAGCGTGGTTCGATACTGTGGGTTTTGGATCGCACAAACACATCTATGGGCGCAAGGCTTTTAAAGCAATGGGCGGAACGTCCGCTCATAAGTGCGGACGCAATCAATAAACGCCTTTACTCCGTAAAGGAACTTTACGAAAATATGATGCTCCGTGGCGAACTCAGCGAGGTGCTGTCAAGGACGTATGACATATCGAGAATAATCAGCCGTCTTTCGCTCGGCTCGGCAACGCCTAAGGATATGGCGTCACTGCGTGAAACTCTTATTGAACTCCCTGCGCTCGAATATGCTCTTAAAGGCACAAAATCGCCCATTTTGGCGGAAATGTCGGCTGGTTTCGATTTGTTGGAGGACGTGCGTGATTTACTGGAGCGTGCGATAAAGGAAAGCCCGTCGCCGCTTTTAAAGGACGGCAATATAATAAACGACGGCTTTAATGAAGAACTGGACAAACTGCGCCGTGCAAAAGAAAACGGCGGTATGTGGCTGCATGAGCTTGAACAGCGTGAGCGTGAGAGAACGGGCATACCAAAGCTCAAAACGGGCTTTAACAAAGTGTTCGGTTATTATATAGAAATAACAAATTCGTATAAAGACCTTGTTCCGGAGGATTATATAAGAAAACAAACGCTTACAAACTGCGAGCGCTACATAACTCCGGAACTTAAGGAACTGGAAAATACAATACTCGGAGCGTCGGAAAAAATATTAAATCTCGAAAGCTATCTTTTCGACCGGGTGCGCAAAAGCGTGGTGGGCGAGATAGACCGCTTAAGAAAGGCGGCGGATATAATCTCCGTTACGGACGCATTATATTCGCTTGCGGAATCGGCAAGCAGAGGGAATTTCTGTATGCCGTCCGTGTCGGACAGCGATGTTATCGACATAAAAGAGGGCAGACACCCCGTTGTGGAAAAGATGTCGAAAAACTCTATGTTCGTTCCGAACGATACATTGCTTGACTGTGATGAAAACCGTATGATTATGCTTACGGGACCGAATATGGCAGGTAAATCAACGTATATGCGCCAGGTTGCCGTAATAACGCTTATGGCGCAGATGGGCAGCTTTGTTCCCGCAAAGAGCGCAAAAATCGGTATCGTGGACAGGATTTTCACAAGAGTGGGAGCGTCGGACGATATTGCGTCGGGGCAGAGTACGTTTATGCTTGAAATGAACGAGGTCAGCAATATTTTAAAGCACGCCACGAAAAACAGCCTTATAATCCTTGACGAAATAGGCAGAGGCACAAGCACGTTTGACGGACTTTCGATTGCGTGGGCGGTTGCGGAATACATTTTAAGCAAAAAGAAAATAGGCGCAAAAACGCTTTTTGCAACGCATTATCATGAACTTACGGGACTTGAGGGAAAAACCGACGGCGTTAAAAATTACTGCGTTGCCGTCAAAAAGCGTGGCGATGACATAACATTTTTAAGAAAAATAATCCGTGGCGGTACGGACGACAGCTACGGCGTTGAGGTTGCGGCGCTTGCAGGACTTCCGAAAGAGGTTATATCGAGAGCAAAGGAAATACTTAAAAAAGTCGAGTCGGACGAGATAAGCTCGGCATATAAAAACGATAAAAAAGAAGAAGATACAAGCAATCAGATAGGCTTTGCCGATACGGCGGCGGCGGAGATTGCAAATATTTTGAAAGAAACGGACGTCACAACCTTTACTCCGATTGAAGCGCTCAATATGCTTTATAAACTGTCGGAAAAAGCAAAGGAAATTTAGGAAAGGAACGCAATATGGGAAAAATTCATCTGCTGGATACGGAAATTTCAAATAAAATCGCCGCAGGCGAGGTTGTTGAAAGACCTGCAAGCGTCATCAAGGAGCTTGCGGAAAACAGTATAGACGCCGGCTCGTATATGATAACAATCGAGATAAAAGACGGCGGTACAACGTATATGCGTGTGAGCGACAACGGAAGCGGAATGAGCGCCGACGATGCGAAAATATGCTTTCTGCGCCACGCAACAAGCAAAATACAGTCTGAAAGCGACCTTGATGCAATCTATACGCTTGGTTTCAGAGGCGAGGCGCTGTCGAGTATCGGAGCGGTTTCAAAGGCGAGTCTGTATACAAAGCGTGAGTCGGACGATACGGGCGTTTGCGTAACCTGTACGGGCGGTGAAATCCTTTCGTCCGAGGACGCAGGCACGCCGAACGGCACAACCATAATAGTTGAGGATTTGTTCTACAATACCCCGGCAAGGCTCAAATTTTTGAAAAAAGACTCCACCGAGGCAGGGTATATAACGGACGTTGTTTCACGGCTCATATTCGCGCACCCAGAAATATCGTTCCGCCTTATCGTAAACGGCAAGGAAAAGCTGTTTTCGGCAGGCGACAATAATCTCAACAATGCAGTATACACCGTTTACGGCAAGGATTACGCAAAAAACACCTTAGAGGTGGAATACGAAAACAGCGGTATGAAAATAAGCGGACTTATCGGAAAAGGCACGGCGTCGACCGCAAAGCGCACGCACCAGAGCTTTTTCGTGAACAGGCGTTACATAAAAAGTCCGCTGATGATACGTGCGCTCGAGGAGGCGTACAAAAATCAGATAATGATAGGCAAGTTCCCGTTTGCGGTTCTGAATATCGAAATAAACCCCGAAGCGGTGGATATAAACGTACACCCGACAAAGCTTGAGGTCAAGTTCTCGAATGAGCGTGAGGTGTACAATACGGTGTATTACGGCGTTAAAAATGCACTTTACGCAATCCCGAACGTCCCCAAAATCGAGCGTGAGGAAAAAGAGGAACTGCCCAAACCCGAAATTTTCAAAAAGGACATTCCCAAAGAACAAATTGCGTTCACGCCGGAGCCGTCCATACCCAAAAGTATGACAAAACGCCCCGAAACGCCGTTGTATAATCCGTACGAAAATCCGTTTATGCCGTCTGCGCCCAAATCCGAGCCGGCGGAGGATATGAAAGAAAAATATGCGGATATTTTAAAAATCAACGATACGCCGCTCAATATGGAAACTCCCAAAGAGGAGGAAAAACCGCAGGAGATACCGAAAGAAACAAACGTGTTTGCCGACGAGTATTTCGAGATAGTCGGACAGGTGTTTGACACGTATATAATAGCCGAAAAAGGCGACGAAATGCTGATAGTCGACCAGCATGCAGCGCACGAGCGCTTGAAATACGAGGAACTTAAAAGCGAAATAGAGGAAAAGCGTATGACTCCGCAAATGCTTATAGAGCCTGTTATTATGACGCTTGACGGCAGAGAAATGGAAACGTTTTCGGACAATGCGGAGCTGTTCAACGAAATGGGCTTTGAGTCGGACATCTTCGGCGAGGAAACAATAATAATACGTGCCGTCCCCGGAAGTATCGAGCTGGGCGAGGTTGAGGACTGTATGCGTGAACTGTTGACTCAGGCGGAAAATTTGAAAAAAGAGTTGATATTTGAAAAAAAGCAGTGTATAATGTACAGTATAGCGTGCAAGTCCGCAATCAAGGCAAATATGCGGCTCGGCACGGAGGAAATGAAAAACCTTGTAAAGCGTGTTTTAAGGCTTGAAAACATAAATACGTGTCCGCACGGCAGACCGATAATAATTACAATGAGCAAAAAAGAACTGGAAAAGGAATTTAAGCGAATAGTATGAAAAAACAGCCTTTGATAGTGGTTGCGGGACCTACCGCATCGGGAAAAACACGGCTTGCGATAGACATTGCAAAAGCGGTCGGCGGAGAGATAGTTTCGGCTGACAGTATGCAGATATACAAGTATATGGATATTGGCTCGGCAAAGCCTACGGCGGAGGAGAGAAGCGAGGTAAAGCATCACCTTATAGATTTTCTCGAGCCGTCCGCAGAGTTCAGCGTTGCCGATTATACCGATATGGCGCACGGTGTAATTTCCGATATTGCCGCGCGGGGAAAAATGCCCGTTATGTGCGGCGGCACGGGTTTGTATATTAATTCCGTTGTGAACGACGTAACGTTTGGCGAAACCGAAACGGATTATGAAATGCGGTCAGAATTGCAAAAATACGCCGATGAAAACGGGAACGAAGCGCTTCTGGAGCTTTTAAGGGAGGTTGATCCCTTAAGTGCGCAAAGGTTACACCCGAACAACGTTCGGCGTGTGATACGCGCGATAGAGTTTCACCGCCTGACAGGCGAAACAATTTCCGCACATCAGGAGATGACAAAGCAGACAGAGGGCAGATACAGCGCCGTAATGTTCTGCATAAAGTGGGACAGGGAGGCACTGTACGAGAGAATAAACAAAAGAGTGGATATAATGCTCCGTGACGGTCTTTCGGACGAGGTAAAGCGCCTTGTCGATATGGGTTACACAAAAGCGCTCAATTCAATGAAAGCGATAGGCTATAAGGAGCTTATAGATTATTTTAACGGCGAGTGTTCGTATGAGGACGCCGTTGAGCTTATAAAGCAAAGCTCAAGGCGGTACGCAAAGCGGCAGCTTACGTGGTTCCGCCGTGACGAACGTATACATTGGCTCGATTCAACGGGAAATCCTTTGGAGGAAGCTTTGGAGATATTAGGTAAAGAATAAGGAGGCACACAATGTCAATTTCAAAAAGATTATTCGGTACAACAAAAGACGGCGAGCAGGTTTTCGCTTACGAAATGGATAACCAAAACGGTTTGTCGGCAGAGATTTTAAGCTACGGCGGCGTTATCAGAAAGCTTGTTGTGACAAAGGACGGCATAAAGACGGACGTTGTTCTCGGTCATGAAACACTGGAGCAATATGAGGACCGTGACGGCTGTTTCGGTGCGCTCATCGGCAGAAACTCAAACAGAATAAGAGAGGGTAAATTTGAGCTTAACGGCAAAAAGTATCAGCTCGGCTTGAACAAAAAGGGACATAATCTGCACGGCGGTTTCAAAGGCTTTAACAAAAAGGTATGGGACGTTATCGAAAACGACAGCGCAGACGAGCCTTCAATCGTGCTTTCGCTCACATCGCCCGACGGCGACGAGGGTTATCCGGGAACCATGGACGTAACCGTTACATATACGCTTACAAAAAACAATGCGCTTATGATAAACTATAAGGCAAAGTCGGACGCAGACACGATATGCAATTTCACAAACCACAGCTATTTCAATCTTTCGGGACATAACAGCGGTACGGTTTACGATCAGACATTGCAGATAAATTCGGATTTCTACACGGCAGGAGATGTTCACTGCATACCGACGGGCGAGATTTTGAAGGTGGACGGCACTCCGTTCGATTTCAGAGAAGCAAAGCCGATAGGTCAGGATATTAAATCGGATTTCGGTATGATGGACACATATCTCGGCTATGACCATAACTTTGCAATAAACGGCAGAGGCTACCGCAAGGCGGCCGAGGCGCACAGCGCAAAAACGGGCATTACTATGGAGGTATACACAAGCGAGTGCGGTATGCAGCTTTATTCGGGAAATTATGTAGATGAAATTCCATGCAAGGATAACGCCGTGTACGGTAAGCACCATGCATTCTGCCTTGAAACGCAGGGCTTCCCCAATGCGATAAATATCGGACATTTCCCGACCCCCGTTTTAAAAAAAGGCGAAGTATACGATACAACAACGGAATACAGATTTAAGTAATAAAAACAGATGCGGATTTTTCCGCATCTTTTTTTCGATCGTCTCCTTATACTTTCGCACAAGATTGTTATTGACATCTGCATAAAATATGGTATAATTATATTATCTGACGGCGAGGGTTATTATCCGAGCAGCAAGATTATGCTTTAGTAAACTGCACCTTACTGTTTACACCCGGTACCATACCGAGTTTTCCGGACAGGGCAGATATTTCATTTTGAGGAGCGTCAACCACAACCGATATTATGGATACGTTTCTCTGCTTGTACGGCAGACCCATTCTGCCTACTATGTACTGCGCATATTCGTGCAGTATTTCGTTTATTTTTTCGGTGGAGTTTAAGTCCTCCACGATTATTCCTATTAAAGCAATTCTTGTTTCCATAATTAACACCTCTTTGTCTTATTCTATAGAAAAAATTGCAGTTTGTCAAGAAGGGGAGAAATTTATGTACAAATACGATCCGAAATCAACCGTTGCGGACGAGTTTATCAATCACGAGGAAATCTTAGACACCTTAAAATACGCACAGGAGAACAAAAACAATAAGGAGCTTATCAAGTCGATAATAAAAAAGGCGGGCGAATACAAGGGACTTACGCATCGTGAGGCGTCGGTGCTTTTGGCGTGCGAGGACGAAGAACTTAATAAGGAAATGTTCGACCTTGCCCGTGAAATCAAGCAGAAGATATACGGCAGACGTATAGTGTTCTTTGCACCGCTGTATCTTTCAAACTATTGCATAAATTCGTGCGTGTACTGTCCGTATCACGTAAAAAACAAGAATATCTGCCGTAAAAAGCTGTCACAGGAGGACGTAAGAAACGAAACGATTGCCCTGCAGGATATGGGACACAAGCGCCTTGCGCTCGAAGCAGGTGAGGACCCCGTAAACAATCCGCTCGAATATATTCTCGAGTGCATAAAGACCATATATTCGGTAAAGCACAAAAACGGCGCAATAAGACGTGTAAACGTAAATATTGCCGCAACCACAGTTGAGGATTACAAAAAGCTCAAGGATGCGGGAATAGGTACATATATATTGTTCCAGGAAACATATCATAAGGAAAATTACGAGGTACTGCACCCGGCAGGCCCGAAACACGACTATAACTGGCATACAGAGGCTATGGACAGAGCGCAGGAGGCAGGTATAGACGATGTGGGTCTGGGCGTGCTGTTCGGACTCGACACATACCCGTATGAACTGTGCGGAATACTTATGCATGCAGAGCATCTCGAGGCGAGATTTGGGGTCGGACCGCATACAATAAGCGTGCCGAGAATTTGCCCGGCGGACGATATTGATCCCGAAAACTTCAAAAACGCCGTTCCCGATGAAAAATGGCTCAAAATCGTTGCAATCATACGTCTTGCGGTGCCGTACACGGGAATGATAGTTTCGACACGTGAGAGCGAAAAGAACAGAAAAGCGGCGCTTGAAGTGGGGATTTCGCAGATAAGCGGCGCATCGTCAACGTCTGTCGGCGGATATGTAACTCCCGAAAAACCCGAAGAAAACACCGCACAGTTTGACAGGAGCGACACAAGAACGCTTGACGAGGTGTTAAACTGGCTTTTGGAACTCGGATATATTCCGTCGTTCTGCACCGCCTGTTACAGGGAGGGCAGAACGGGCGACAGGTTTATGCCGCTCGCAAAGTCGGGCGCAATACAGAACTGCTGTCAGCCTAATGCGCTTATGACGCTTAAGGAATATCTTATGGATTACGCATCGCCCGAAACGAAAAAGAACGGCGAAAAGGTAATTGCGGAGGAATTAAAGCATATCCCCAATGATAAAGTCCGCAGAATATGCGAGGAAAACCTTGAGGAAATAGAACACGGAAAACGTGATTTCAGATTTTGATAAGCGGTATATCGCTTTTTTCAAAACTACTGCAAAAAACGGCGCTGTAAACACAGCGCCGTTTTTTAAAATGAAAAGTTAGAAAACAAGAGTAAAACGAAGAAAAACGGCGATTAAAAGAGTTCTCAAAGAAAATATAAACTTTTTTTGAAAATAGTATTGACTTTTTTCAAAGAACATAGTAAAATACTTAACGTTGACCGATGATCGGTCGTTAATACAAACTGTATAGGAGGAAAAAACTATGAATTCAAGTTATTTGCAGAAACCAAATGATGTTGAAAGAAAATGGTATATCATTGATGCAGCAGATAAGCCGCTCGGACGTGTGGCAGCGGTTGCGGCAAGCATATTGAGAGGTAAGCATTTACCCACATACACACCGAACGTTGACTGCGGTGACCATGTTATCATAATCAATGCTGAAAAGGCTGTCCTTACGGGAAACAAGCTTAGCCAGAAGGTACGTTATTATCACACCGGCTGGGTAGGCGGCATAAAGGAAATCCGTTATGACAAGTTAATGGCTGAAAACCCCGAAAAGGCTATGAGCTATGCTGTAAACGGTATGCTCCCGAACAACACACTCGGCAGAAAAGCGGGAACAAGACTTCACGTTTATCAGGGTGCGGAACATAAGCAGGAAGCACAGAAGCCTATTGCTTGGACAGGCGAAATAAAGTAAGGGGAGGATTTAGAAATGGCTAAAGAACAATACTACGGTACAGGCAGAAGAAAGTCTTCTGTTGCAAGAGTTCGTTTAGTTCCCGGTAACGGAAACATCACAATAAACGGAAGAACAATAGACGAATATTTCGGTCTTGAAACATTAAAGCTTATTGTACGTCAGCCGTTAGAGGTTACAAAGACGGGCGATAAGTTCGACGTACTTGTAAACGTACAGGGCGGCGGCTTCACAGGTCAGGCAGGCGCTATCCGTCACGGTATCTCAAGAGCTCTCTTGGAGGTTGACACGGAAGCATACAGAGCAGACCTTAAGTCGGCAGGCTTCCTTACAAGAGATTCAAGAATGAAGGAAAGAAAGAAGTACGGCTTGAAAGCAGCTCGTCGTGCTCCGCAGTTCTCAAAGAGATAAAATATTTCCGACAACAAACAGATCCCACAGCGTGGCTGTGGGATTTATTTGTTAAAGTATAAAAAGGGGGAAGGCTTCGGTAAGCCTTATGCTTGTGCCACAGGCACGGAAAGGAACGGTACACAAATGATTAACTCATCAACAGTATGCATTATGCTGACAATTGTGGTTTATCTTATAGGTATGCTGCTTGTCGGCGTGTATTTTACAAAGAAAAATAATTCGACTTCGGATTTCTATCTGGGCGGCAGAACACTGGGTCCGCTCGTAACGGCTATGAGTGCGGAGGCGTCCGATATGTCGGGATACCTGCTTTTGGGACTTCCCGGACTGGCGTATTTGTCGGGACTTGCGGATGTCGGCTGGACTATTATAGGTCTTGCGCTCGGTACATATTTCAACTGGCTTTTCACATCAAGAAGACTCCGCCGTTATACGCACAGACTGGACGCAATAACAATTCCCGAGTTTTTCTCAAAGCGTTTTCACGATAAGAAAAACATATTGTCATTAATAGCGGCAATTATAATTATAGTGTTCTTTATCCCGTACACAGCGTCGGGATTTGCCGCTTGCGGAAAGCTGTTCTCGTCATTGTTCGGTATAAACTATGTCGGCGCAATGATAGTTTCGGCTATAGTAATTGTCGGATATACCGCCGCAGGCGGATTTCTTGCGGCGTCGATAACCGACTTTATACAGAGCATAATAATGACTGCGGCAATATTTGCAATCCTTATTTTTGCCGCAATAACGGCAGGCGGAACGGAGGGCATAGCGGAGAATGTACGCTCGCTCCCGGGATTTTTGTCGCTCACACAGTCATATGTGCCC
>CAKSPN010000009.1 GCA_934481375.1 uncultured Clostridia bacterium | reverse complement strand
AACCTTGCCGAACCTCAATGCAATTTTGCATATTGTACTTTAAAACGGTTCTTTTTGCGGCGTCGACGGGTCCTTTTTTTATGTCGGACGCAATAACCTTTTCCGCTCTTTTTTCATCTATAAGGCGCACGGGGATATATGCGTGGTCTGTGCCTATGTCGGCAATAACTTTTCCGCTTGCGCAGTTTATCACCGATTGAAGCCTTGGTGTAATCATATGTTATTCTCCGTTCGTCATTTTTTGCAGTCTTATGTCACTTCCCGTAAATTTGCAGGGTATAAAAAATTCAAATATACGTGAGGTAAATCTCTGACTGTAATTTTTCGCAAGCTCGCCGAGATCAAAATTTGTATTTATTATCATTTTTTTGCCGTTCGCTGTTCTTTCGCTCAATACATCAAATAAAAACGATAAATTTATGCTGTTTTTAGCTTCTGTTCCGAGATCGTCTATTATAAGCAAATCACAGCCGTATATTTCATCTATCAAATTTTTGTTTTCGGCACGTCCGAATTTGTAGTCCTCGTATATACCGAAAAACCTCGCCGCACGTGAGTAAATAACCGTTTTTCCGCTGTCTATCAAATCTTTTGCTATACAGCTTGAAAGAAACGTTTTTCCGAGTCCCGTACTTCCGTAAAAAATCAAGCTTTTTTCATCGGAATTAAAATTTTCGCAAAAGCTTTTCGCACGCTTGTATATTGCCTTCATATTGTCGTACGGCGAAATGCCGTCCGTTTTTTCTTTTGAATAATATTTAAAAGAAAAAGTATCGAAATTTTGCACAGCCAAAATATCTCCGAGGTTTGATTTTGAATATGCCTCGTTTATAAGCCGTTGTTTCAAGCACTTGCATTTTTTGCCGTCGTCGGTATATCCCGTATCCTTGCATAGTTCACAGCGGTATTTTTTTCTGTCGTAATCCTTTGGAATATTGTTTTCCTTTAATACTTTATACTTTTTATCTTCAAGTTCTTTTAAATTTTTCTTGAAATCCGAATTTATTTTTTCGCTGTTTTCGGGATTTCTTATTATGTTCTGAACGTTTTCCGAGCCTAATTTGAAAATTTCTTTATCTAATTCCTCTACCTGCGGAAATTTTTCATAAACCTCCGCTATACGCCGTTTTCTTTCCGTTTCCGATGCAGTTCTGTATTCTTCATATTCATCGAGAATTTTTTCTATCATAACGCACCTCCCAAAATTTCCGCCGTTTCGTCCTTTTTCTTTAAAATTTCATCAAACCGCCGTATGTATTCGAGCGGGTCTTTGAAATTGAAAATTCTTTCTATCCTGTCACCCATAACAAGCTTTGTGCTTCCTCCGCCGCCCAAGGCTATAATCGTTTGCTTTTCTTCCATAATGTTGACGTTGTACGTACTCATACATCCTTTTTTCGCATAACCGACATTTTCGAGATTTCCGCTGCTGTTTTTCTGGCGGTACATATAATAAGGCTCACGCCCTGTCTCTTTCATACGCATCTGCGTGTATGAAAGCATTTTATTCATCTCATCAGCTTCGGTCAGCCTGCGCAGATTAAGATCAGCCGCACGCTTAACGCACATCGAATGAACCGTTATATCCTCCGGATCAAGCTTTATAACCTCATCAAGGCTGTATTTAAACATTTCAAAATTCTCGCCCGGAAGTCCGGCTATAAGGTCTGTGTTTATATTTTTAAACCCTGCGTTTCTCGCATCATAAAAGCAGTTTTTAAGCATTTCGGGCGTGTGATTTCGCCGTACTTTTCTTAATGTTTCTGCGTTCATTGTCTGCGGATTTATGCTTATTCTGTTTACTCCGCCCGATTTTGCGCACAGTAATTTTTCTTTTGTTATCGTGTCGGGACGTCCCGCTTCAAGCGTAAATTCCTTTATTTTTGAAAAATCAAAATTATTATGAAGTCTGTCAAATATTTTGTTTAATTGCTCGGCGCTGAGCGTTGTGGGTGTTCCTCCGCCTATATATATGTTATCCGCAAAAAGATTTAACTTTTTCAATATTTCCGATGTTTTTTCTATTTCAAAAAGTAACTTTTCAACAAATCCGTTCATATATTTTCCGCTCACATTTATATCTGTCGATACAAATGAGCAGTATAAGCACCTTGTAGGGCAAAATGGTATTCCTATATAAATGCTTACGCTGTTTTTGTCTATATCTTTTAAAAGAGTTTCTTCGTTTTTTGCAACAGTGTGCGCAAGTTCTGTCTTTTCCTCGCTTACTTCGTATACGTCCTTAAAAATTTTACGTGTTTCATTTTCCGTGTACCCCTCTTCAAGGAGAATACGCACATTTTTTGCCGGACGTATTCCGCACATAACGCCCCAGGGCAGATTTATTTTTCTTACTTTCATTGCGGCGTGACAGAAGGATTTTGTACAGGCGGCAGTAAAAATCTTTTTTATAATTCTTTCCGACTTGTTTTCCGTATCAAAATCGAAATAATAATCTTCAAAATACGTTTCAAAGCCGAAAATTATTTCAGTATATACATTTATTCTCTTGTTTCCGTATTTAAAATTTGAAAATATGTATCCGTCCTCATTTTTTCCAAAAAACATATTTTCAAAAAGCGCAAGTTCATATTTGCAGTCGTAACCGTTTTGAATAATAATCATTTTATATAAAAATTAAACTTTTTCTCATAGCCTATACTTGTATCTTCGCCGTGACCGGGGTGAAGAATTATATCCTCGTCGAGAGTGTATATCTTTTCTTTAACGGATTTTCTCAAATCCTCCTCGTTTCCCGTCGGCAAATCCCATCTTCCGCAGTTTCTCAAAAACAGCGTGTCTCCGCAAAACATCTCTTTTCCTAAAAGATAACAAACACTGCAATTTGTGTGACCCGGAGTGTATATGCATTTAACCGTCATATTGTCAATATCAATGTTTTCGCCGTCTTTTAATATAATGTCTGCTTTTTTTGCGATTATATTGTAACCAAGCGCCGAAAGAGATAAATTAATGTACGGGTCTTTTATGTTAATATCCGCCTTTTCTCCGCATACAAGCTTAAGAGATAATTTTTCTCTCAATTCCTCCATATCCTCTATGTGGTCATAGTGGCAGTGGGTTATAAAAACATAATTAAGCTTTATGTTATTTTCGTTTAAATATTCGATTGTCTTGTCAACGCCGTAAGCCGGGTCTGTTATAAACCCGTTCATTGTACTTTCATCGTAAACGATGTACGTATTCTCACTTGTGTGATAATTCTGAAGCTTTACTGTTTTCATAATATAACACTCCGATTTTTATAATTTTAAATAAGCATTTTACCTTTTTAATCTGCAACAACATATATACTCCAAGCAGAAATGCGCTATCTTTCAACAGAAAAAATAAACAAATTGCTTCAAATCAGACTGCAGACGTATGTGTATACTTCAAAGTCTGATTTAAAGATGAAATACATTCTTTTTCTTTTTAAATAAGCAAAATGGTAAATTTGCTGTTTTTTTAACAGGAAAAAGAAACAAGCAGATTGCCGTTTTGATCTGCGACGGTGTATGTATATACTCCGAGCAGGAAAAATGGTGAGATGCGCCGTTTATTTTTTCTGTTAATTGTAGAGTCTTACAGGGAGTACCATGTATATATATGAGTCGTCGCCTGTGGTGGAACGTACAAAACAGCCGCTGGTAGGTGCGCTGAATTCTATCTTTACTTTTTCGTCCTCACAGCCGTTTAAGGCGTCAAGCAAAAATCTACAGTTAAAGCCTATGGTAAGATCGCCGCCGTCAATCTGTGCGCTCACCGTATCGTTTACCTGACCTTTTCCAGTTATGCAGGAAACGTCTATCTTGTTGTACGCTATGTTAAATCTTACAGGCACTCTGTTGTCCGATTTTGCCGAAATATCATCATTTATAAGAAGCAATGCTCTTTCAAGGCTGTCCGTTATTATTCTCTTGTCAACAACAACGTTTATTGTGTTTACAACCGAAATTATAGCCTCGTAATTTAAGAAATCGCCGTCAAGAAGTCTTGTGTAAACCTGGTAATATCCGAAATCAAACAGAGCGTGGCGGTCGGAAACTATTATTTCAACCTTTTCTTCCTCGTCCTTTAATATTTTAGACATCTCGTTAAGAGCCATTCTCGGCACAACAAAGCTTGTATCGGGGATATTTTCTTTTATTTCTTCACGTACTACCGCCAGTCTGTGACCGTCCGATGCGGCAATGTTTAATTTTCCGTTTTTAATATCAAACAAAGCTCCCGTCAAAACAGGCTTTTTGCCCTCGTTTAATGATATAAACGAGATTGTTTTTCTTATAAGCTTTTTCAATATATTCTGAGTAAGCGAAAATCTGAATTTTTCATCAAGCACGGGAGCGGCAGGATATTCGTTTGAAGAAAGTCCCTGTATGTTAAATTCACTTGCTCCGTTCTTTATTTTTGTAACGTTGTTTGTGTCGTCGGTTGATATTGTAACGTCGCCGTCCGGCATACTTCTTACTATTTCACCGAACATTCTCGACGCAAGAGCAATTGTTCCGCCTTCGGGGACATTGCACTGCGCATTGTATTCTATGCAAAGATCAATGTTGTTTCCCGTAAATACAACGTTTCCGTCTGCCGATGCGTCTATTTTGATACACTCCAGAATAGGCATAACCGCTTTCGGAGCGACTGCCTTCTGAACGGTATTTATTATTTCCGTAAGCTTTTCCTTGTTACATATTAATTTCATTTTTATTCCTCCCGTGAATAAGTTATCCTCTTATTTAAAAAATCCGTTTTTGTTATATATATTTATATATATAATATAAATATTATATAGTAGTAATAGTAGTAGCGTGGATTTGAGTGATAACCCGTACAAGCCCTTGTAAAAGCTTGCATTTTTGTCCTTTTTTATCCGTTGATACAAGGTTAATAGATGTTGATAAATTTTTCCTGTTTTTTCCTTAAAAATTGTATTAACATTTTGTATACAGCTTATCCACGCAGTTATCCACACTATATCGACTGCAAATCCTTTATTATGCAGTTGATGTCCTCTTTTAAGCTTTCGTTGTGTGAAATTTCTTTTTCTATCTTGTCTACGTTGTACATAACCGTTGTTCTGTCCTTGTTGCCTATTGCTTTTCCTATTGTTGTGTAGTTCATATCGGTTAGCTTGTAGCAAAGGTACATTGCTATCTGACGTGGAAAGGCAACGTTTTTGGTCTTGATTTTTCCCATTAGATCGTCTTTTGTAATATTGTAGAATACTGAAACCTTGTCCATTATCTTGTTAGGCGTTATTTTAACTATTCCGTCCTCCGGAAGAATTGATTTTATAACGTATTCCGCAAGTTCCACATTCATTTCCCTGTGCGACATTTCCGACATTGATATAATTTTTAACAATGCGCCCTCAAGCTCACGTATGTTCGATTTAATTCTGTCGGCAATATATGAGAGTACGTCCTCGTTAATAGATATACCCTGCATTTCCGCTTTCTTTTTAAGAATTGCCATTCTCGTTTCAAAGTTCGGCACGTTTACGTCTATCGGAAGTCCCTGCGAAAATCTTGTTACAAGCCTTTCCTCAAGGTTTTTCAGTTCGGACGGCTTTCGGTCGCTTGTAATAACTATCTGCTTGTTCATACTGTAGAGGTCGTTAAAGGTGTGGAAAAATTCCTCCTGTATACCCTCTTTGTTATGCAGAAACTGTATATCGTCTATCAATAAAACGTCAACCGTTCTGTAGTTTGTTTTAAATTCGGACATTTTCTTGTCCTTTAATGCGTTAATGAAGTCGTTTGTAAAATGCTCGCTCGTTACATATAAAACCTTAAGCCTCGGATTATTATGTATTATTTTGTTTCCGATTGCGTGCATAAGGTGGGTTTTACCCAAACCCGAATTACCATATATGAAAAGCGGATTATATATATATCCGGGATTTTCCGCCGTGCTTATTGCGGTAGCCGCCGCATATTCGTTTGACGAACCTACGACAAAGTTTTCAAAAGTATATTTCGGGTTTACCGTATCGGAAACGGGCAGTTTTTCTTCTTCGTCCTCGTCCTCTCCTATTACGAGAACTTTAAGATTATACTTCTTTCCCGTTACTTTCTCCAGTGCGGATTCTATGCAGTCCTTGTAACGGAACTGTATCATATTTCGGTTTATTGTAATTGGAACTCTTATTGTAAATACCGATTCTGTGGCGGATACGGGGACGGAGGATTTTACGTGAACATTGTATCCGACTTGAGTGCTTACCGTGTTTTTCACGTTTTCAAGAACTTCTTCCCATACTTTATTAATATCCAATATTTTTACCTCCTTACAGAAATTATTCAATGCCCTCATTTTATTTTTACCGTATTTAAACATAGTTAACCTATCTTAATATAATATCAAATTTTTACGAATTAATCAAGAAAAAAACTTGATATTTTCAAAAAAAATATATATAATATAGAAAAAACTCGTCTTTTTAATTAGCAAAGGGGATAAAAACGGTGAAAAATGTATTGATAACGGGCGGCAGCAGAGGTATAGGCAAGGCGTGCGTGTACGAATTTGCAAAAAACGGATACCGTGTGTTTTTAAATTATAATAAAAGCGAGGACGAAGCGTTGAAAATTTGCTCCGAAACAGGCGCAATTCCCGTAAAAGCAGATATTTCAAAAGCAGATGATATAGAAAAAGCCGCCGCATTTATAAAAAAAAATTACGGCGGTGTTTCGGTGCTTATAAACAATGCCGGCATATCGCAGATAAAAATGTTTACCGATATATCCGAGTCCGACTGGGACAATATGTTTAACACAAATATAAAAGGTATGTTTCTTATCACAAAAGCCTTTATAAAAGATATGATACACAATAAATACGGAAAAATTATAAACATTTCTTCTATGTGGGGCGAGAGCGGCGGCAGCTGTGAGGTGCATTACAGTGCGTCAAAAGCCGCTGTAATCGGGTTCACAAAAGCGCTTGCAAAAGAAATGGGACTTTCCGGCATAAACGTAAACTGCATATCCCCCGGAGTGATAGACACAGATATGAACGGCGAGCTTACAAAAGAGGACATCACATCGCTTTGCGAAGAAACCCCACTAAACCGCATCGGAACTCCCGAAGAAGTAGCAAAAGCCGCTCTGTTTCTTGCATCCGACTCCTCATCTTTCATAACGGGACAGGTTATAGGCATAAACGGCGGTTTAATAATCTGACGAAAAAGATAAGCGTCGCATCTTACCATTTTTCCCTGCTCGGAGTATATACATACACCGTCGCAGCTCAAAACGGCGATCTGCTCGCTTCTCTTTTCCGTCAGCACTTTTTGTGAATGTATATCTTATCATTTTTCCTTCTTGGAATATATACATATGCCGTCGCAGCTCAAAACGGCAATCTGTTCGTTTCTTTTTTTTTAACATTTTTTGTAAATGTGTATTTTGCAGATTTTTATTTTGTAGCGGACGATGCCATCATCGTCCTTAATGCGAAATCACATAATTAATTGAAAAATATTTCGGGTTGATGTAGGCATCAACCCCTACAGTTTTGTGAAACCGTGCCGCAGGGCAGGGGCTTGCTACTGCCGAAAACGCACATCATACGTGATAGTGTTTCGGGGCGATATAGGCATAACCCATTGTAATTTTACAACAATTATTTGACAATTCACAAAAAATAATATATAATTAAACAGTGAGTAAACCGGGCGGTTGCGTATGCTTATGCATATGAGGAAAGTCCGGGCCCCGCAGAGCAGGATACCGGCTAACGGCCGGCGGAGGCGACTCCAGGGACAGTGCAACAGAAAATAAACGCTTCCCTTACGGGGAGTAAGTGTGGAAATGTGCGGTAAGAGCGCACAGGAAAGATGGTAACTGAATTTCCGTGTAAACCCTATCCGGAGCAACTTTGGGAACGTTAAGCTTGCTCGGCGTGTTCCCGTATAAGGCTTGAACGTATCGGTAACGATGCGGTTAGATAGATGACCGTCAAAAACAGAACCCGGCTTACAGGTTTGCTCATTTACTTAAAAATAAAAAATCCGCAAATGCGGATTTTTTTATTATAGGAAAAAACTGAATATCAATTGCCGACAGTTTTTTTATTTTTTCTGTTTAATACAGCGTATGCAATCACGCATATAATAACCGACAGCGCCGAGCCGAGCGGAGGAGCTGTTCCCATGGGAAACAGCGTGTCCGCAAACATTTCGGACATAATGTACGCAACGGGTATGCGCACCAGTAATATTGACGCAGCATTGTGTATAAACGAAAGCTCCGACCTTTCCATAGCGCAGAAATATCCGCTGAAGCAAAACGACGCTCCTGCAAAAACGCAGTCCCATACGTAGCTTCTGAGATATTCCCCTCCGAGCCGCATAACGTCTGCGTCATTTTCAAATATCCCCACTATTTCTTCTGCAAAGAATTGTGTAATAAACGATACGATTATCCCGAAACCGACCGCAAATAATATTGCGTATTTAAGCGTAAGCTTTGCTCTTTCGGGCTTTTTTGCACCGAGATTTTGCGCCGCCAGAGCCGAAACCGACGAAAGCATAGAAGACGGCACAAGAAAAAATATTCCTATAACCTTTTCGACTATTCCCACTGCGGCGGCATCGTTTAAACCACGGTTGTTTGCGATTATAGTTATCACCATGAACGAAACCTGTATAAATCCGTCCTGCAAGGATATAGGCACACCCGTTTTCAAAATCTGTTTCATTGTATCGTAAACAGGCTTGAAATCCGATTTTTTAATATGTATTCCCGTGTCACGCTTTAATATAACAATAAGCGAAATAATAACGCTTATCGTCTGCGAAAGCGATGTTCCCAGCGCCGCTCCGGCAGGACCCATATCAAAAATACCCATAAAAATATAATCGAGTATAATATTTGATACGCATGCCGCCGCTATAAAATACATCGTACTTTTTGAGTCGCCCAAACCACGGAAAATCGAGCTTATAATATTATACGCCGTAATAAAAGGAATACCCATAAAGCATATGGTAAGGTAATTAACCGTACCGCCGAAAGCCTCCTCGGGAGTCGACATAACACGTGCAATCGGCTTTACAAGCACCAAAAGCAAAACGGTAAAAAATATTGCCGCAATTGTGAAAATCGTTATCGTGTTTCCTATTGCGGCGGACGTTTCTTTTTTGTTTTTCGCACCCACACTGCGGCTTACCGTTACTGTAGTTCCCATTGCAAGTCCTACTATCATAACCGTCAGCATATGCATAACCTGACTGCCTATCGAAACGGCTGTAATATCCGCCACTCCGCCGAATTGTCCTATAATGAAAAGGTCTGCCATTCCGTAGAATGTCTGCAAAAAATATGACAGAAAAAACGGAAGTGAAAAATATAATAGGTTTTTAAATACACTGCCCGTTGTAAGATTTCTTTCCATATAAAACACTTCCTTTTCGCCGAATTAATTATTACTCTATACCAAGTATAAAAAATTGTCAAATAAAAAAAGGAACAAAAAATATGTTTTTTGTGTCTAACAATGTGTAAGGGCTTTTATTCACAAAAAGAAAGGAATGATTATTATGAATAAAAAAGTATTATCAATTATTCTTGCTTCGGCAATGGCATTGAGCGCCTTTACTGCGGTAAGCGCAGCGGAGGACGTTGTTAATGAAAACCCCGAAATTACATCGGTTCAGGAAAAAGGCGAGCCTACATTTGTAAAATCGGAGGAGCTGACGGTTAAGAGTATAAAGGACGGCGTTATAGAAACAGAAAAGAAAAACGCTGTAAAAGACGAAACAGCAAAAGATGAAAATGAAATCGTAAACGGGCTTAATAATATAGTTGAGCTTAATACATATAAAGCCGTATTTTATAAAAATGACGGTACGGAAATAAAGCTTGAGGATATTAAAGAAGGCGATTCGATAACCGCATTCACAAGAGCGACAGAACCTACGGTTTTAAAGCTTCCGGAAACATATACTCCGGCAGTAATCATTCTGAATGAAGAAGGCAAGGACGGAAACGTTACGGTTTCAACATTCAGAAAAGACGCTGATACAGACGGTTATATAAATGCAGAAAAGGATCTTATTATCTTCCTCCCCGAGGGATTTACGGAAAATAAGAGAGCCGGAAACGATTATATAGTATTCTACACAGCAACAACAAGAAGCATACCGCCGCAGACAACACCTGAAAAGCTTGTTCTTCTTGAAGAAGACGAGCCTGTAACGGAAATTCCGTACACAGACGTAAAAGCGGACGATAAATTTACCGACAGCATATTAAAGGCTACTGAAATGGGACTTGTAAACGGTGTTTCGGATACCGAGTTTTCACCCGAGGGAAATATGACAAGAGCAATGTTTGTAACTGTTCTCGGCAGACTTGACGGCGTTAAGCCGACAGAGGGCGAAAACTCATTTGCGGACGTTGTAAAGGGCAGCTACTATGCAGGATATGTTGACTGGGCACAGAAGAACGGAATTGTTGAAGGATATTCCGACACTGAATTTGCTCCCGAACAGGAAGTAACACGTGAACAAATGGCTGCAATTCTTTACAGATACGCAAACTATAAGAAAATTGAAACCGAAGCAGTTGCAAAGAACACCAACATATTAAGCTATAACGATGCACAGAGCATTTCGGAATATGCGGTTGAGGCAATGCAGTGGGCATGTGGTCAGGACGTATTGGTTGAAAGAAGCGAAGGCTATATAAATCCTTCGGACAATGCAACACGTGCCGAGGCGGCAAACGCTGTGGTTGTTCTTTCGGGACTTAAAGGCTGATAAAATCCTCCCCTAAGGATAATAAAAACTCTAAAGGGTAAAAGAACAGGTGCACCCAATTCGGTTGCACCTGTTCTTTTTATGAAAAATTATTGCGGTTATCCGCAATAATTTTTTGTGTTTAATATTGATTTTTTTATATTTTTTATGTTATAATAATTATAAATGATAAAAAAGTGCGTATATCCGCAATAATTTTTCGTGTAAACGGGAGAAATGTTATGATTATAGAAAGAAAAAAATATCTTGATAAGCTTATTTCAAAAAAAGATAACGGACTTATTAAAGTGGTGACCGGAATAAGAAGATGCGGTAAATCATTTTTGCTGTTTGAATTGTATCATAAATATTTAAACTCGATCGGTGTCGGCGATGATTGTATTATTGAGATTGCACTTGATGAAGTAATTAATGCAAAATACAGAAATCCGTTTGAGCTTGATAAATATGTCCGTGAATTAACTTCGGATAAAAGCAGGCAGTTTTATGTTTTTATTGACGAAGTGCAGTTGGTTGTGGAAATACAAAATCCGTATATTGAGGGCACAGAAGATAAGATAGGATTTGTTCCCGTTCTTCTCGGTCTTATGAAGATTAAGAATATAGATTTGTATGTTACGAGCAGTAATTCAAAAATGCTTTCGACCGATATATTAACGGAATTTAAAGATCGGGGAGACGAGGTCAGAGTGAACCCTCTGACATACAAAGAATTTTACGATGCGTATGAGGGAGATAAGCATAATGCGTGGAGAGAATATTTTACCTATGGCGGTATGCCGTTCGTGTTATCAAAAAATACTCCCGAGAAAAAAAGCAAATATTTAAAGGAATTGTTTGCAAAGACTTATATAACCGATGTCATCGAAAGAAATAAAATAAATAACGATAAAGATGTTCTCGAGGATTTATTAAATATTCTTTCATCTTCAATCGGATCGCTTACCAATCCGAGCAAATTGTCAAAAACATTTAAAAGCATAAAAAACGTTAATATCAGTTCTTCAACCATATCAAAATATATTGATTTTTTCAGAGAAGCTTATATTATAGATAAAGCTGAAAGATATGATATTAAGGGGAAAAAATATATGGAAACTCCGCTTAAATACTATTATACAGATGTCGGGTTAAGAAATGCAAGGCTTAACTTCAGGCAAATGGAAGAAAATCATATTATGGAAAACATTATATACAATGAGCTTATCGCTCGTGAATTTAATGTTGATGTAGGCGTTGTTGAATATAATTATAAAGATGATAAAGGAAAAAATGTCCGTTCTCAGCTTGAGATAGATTTTGTTGTAAACAAAGGGAGCAACAGATGTTATATTCAATCTGCACTTTCCGTTGCCGATGAGGAAAAAAGGAAGCAGGAAACAAATTCGCTGAAAAGAGTTCCCGATTTTTTTAAAAAAATAGTTGTGGTAAAGGACAATATTATTCCGTGGTATGATGATGACGGCATTTGCTATGTCGGTGTTGAGCAATTTTTGCTTGATGAAAATTTTATTAATATGTAAAAAATTATTGCGGATAACCGCAATAATTTTTTTTATGCTGAAAAACCGCACCGCTTATCATAAATCATACAAAATATACCGTTATTATTAATATTTTACGGGGCTTTATTTTTACGCCGTTATATGTTATAATATTATCGTAATTACTAAGCGACGGAATAAAGTTTGATAAAAAATAAAATTCAGAGGATAAAATGAGTAAGATAAAAAATGTCTCAGCCGAACGGGAAAAAACCGTTACCTATGATAAATTATTCTGGCTCTTTACAGCAGGGAGTATTCTGGGCGTAATTATCGAGGGAACATATTGCTTAATCAAAAAAGGTCATTGGGAAAGCCATGTCGTTTCGGTTTTCGGCGCTTTTAATATTCTTTACGGCTTGGGCGCTGTGCTGTTTTATGTTGCGGCAGCTGCACTTAAAAGAAAAACACTGTTCTCAAAAACGGTCATACTGATGCTCGGCGCTACCTTTTTGGAATTGATTTGCGGACTTATATTAAAATATGCTTTGGGTATGCGCGCGTGGAATTACCACGACATAATTTGGAATTATAAAGGTCTTGTTTGTATGCCTTTTACAATTATATGGGGACTGGCAGGGCTTGTGTTCTGTACTCTGTATCCTTATATAAATTTGTGGCTTGAAAAGCTTACCGAGAAAATACCGCATTACTTTTGCGTTGCGTGCAGTTTGTTTATGACAATAAACCTTATTTTAACCGGATTATCCATTATACGCTGGAGCGAAAGGCATTATAATGTAAATTCAAGCAATGCGGTTCAGACGTATCTGGATAAAAAAATGCCCGATTGGTGGATGAGCAAGCGTTTTGTCGAGTGGGAATTTCTTGATAAATAAAACAACAAAGACAAACCGTTACGGTTTGTCTTTGTTTCAATTACTCAGAAAAATTTTCTCTTAAAATTTTTATTTCCTCCGCATATCCGTCAAGCTCGTTCGGCGTTTCGAGATAAAACGGCAGATTTTTAAGCGACGGGTGGTTAATTATTCTTACGATTGCGTCAAGCCCTATACTGCCTTGACCGATCTTCTCGTGACGGTCCTTGTGCGAGCAAAACGGGTTTTTGCTGTCGTTTAAGTGTATCGCTTTGAGCCTGTCAAGTCCGATTATTCTGTCAAACTCGTCAAGCACTCCGTCGAGATTGTTCACAATATCATAGCCTGCGTCGTAAACGTGGCACGTGTCAAGGCATACGCCGAGCTTCTCGCTGAGATTTGTGCGGTCGATTATCTCACGCAGCTCCTCAAATTTCGAGCCTACCTCACTACCCTTTCCCGCCATTGTTTCAAGCAGTACGCAGGTGGTTGTTTCGGGCGTGAGAATACTGTTTAGCTGATTTGATATAAGCTCTATTCCCGTTTCAATTCCCTGTCCCACGTGGCTTCCCGGGTGAAAATTATACATCTGCCCCGGTGTGTGCTCCATTCTTTTCAAATCGTCCGCCATGGTGTTGTGCGCAAATTCACGCACACGCTCCTCTGCCGAGCAGGCGTTTAAGGTGTACGGCGCATGAGCGAGGATTTTTACAAATCCGTTATCCTTCATAAACTCAAGAAATGAGCGTACATCATTTTCGTCAATGTCCTTTGCCGCACCGCCTCTCGGGTTTCTCGTAAAAAACTGAAATGTGTTCGCACCTATGCTTTTTGCCGTTTCGCCCATATTGAGATAACCCTTTGACGCCGACAAATGACAGCCTATCGTTAATTCCATAATTTTTTCCTCCGCATAAAATTTTTTATGTATCCGACACCGCACACAGGATAAGCCTTGCGTTTTCCTCGTAAACCTCGTCAAGTGCGGACATCGGCAAGGGATTTTTCCCCGTACCTATCTCAACGGTAAATCCCATACGCCCGAACTCGGATATAAACCAGTCCTTGCAGCCGCCGTATGCCGCCGTACCCTCGGGACGTGCGGCGGTGTATCCGCTTTCCTGCGCCATTTTCTGCACTTTTTCCTCCGCACCGCACGGCACAAAGCCGTTGAAATCGTAATAAATTTCTCTGCCCTGCGAGTGGAACGATAAAAGAATATCACAGTTGATTTTACGGATAAAATCAACCACAGCCTGCGTTTCAGGCTCGCTTTCGGGGTATTCTCCGCCGAATTTTGTGGGCGAGGGCTTTTCCATTATCATATGCCAGTCCGCATTGTGGTTGTGGTTCAAATCCACGCCCCTTGCGTTTGCCTGCCATACGCTGTTAAAGCTGTGTATGCCTGCAAGACTTATAAGCTTTCGGTGGTAAGGGTTTGTTATGTCCAACCCGTTCACGGCAATATCCACGCCGTCGGGATTTACCATAGGTATCACATAAAACGTGACCCGTCGGTACAGCTCGCCTGCGCTGTATCCGAAAAAATCACTGCCTATCTCGGCATTTGCCGAAAAATCGGATAAAAACTTAATCAGAAATGCCGATGTAAGATATTCAAGACCGTGATATGCGCCCAAAAGAACTGCCTTTATTTTCCCCTCTCCGGCTTTCAGACAGAAAATGTCACGCCCCATAACGCTTTTCCCTATAACGGACTTTTCTATCCGCCCGTAGTTCTCCGATAAAGTGTCAATGTCCTTTAATAAATTATCATAGTCGTAACCCATAATGCTTGTGTCCTTTCCGCTTTTGTTAATACTATTTATATGCGGAGAACACTGTTTAAATTCTTAAAAGCTGACGCTGTAATCATCACCTGCGCCGCATCGGATTTGCGAAATTACGTGCGTTTTTCTGTCTATAATAAACACGGAAAATGCGCTTTCCTCGCCCGAACCGCGTGTTTTGTACTGTACACGTCCGTTGCCGCTTACGCCCGTACAGAAATTATCGCTTGCCGCTGCGGAAACGGTGATTATGCGTATTCCGTCCGCCATACAGGTGCGGTCGACGTGTTCGTGTCCCGTAACAAACGCAATTACGTTTCCCTTGCAGTTTTCTGAAAAATCACAGCTTACCTCATATGACTCGCCGTTTCTGTCCTCATATGCGCTGTATTTTCCGCCGTTTTTGAATGAAAGCAAAATATTCCATAACGCCTCGCCGCCGAACGGTCTGTCAAGCATAATTTGCGTTGCAATCGGCATAATGTGCGCAAAAATTACAACCGACCAGTCATTGTCAGGAAGAATAAGCGCATCATGTGCAAACCAGTTAAGCTGTTTATTCCCGTATCCGCCCGTTTCCACGCCGATAACCGTTCCGTCGCTGTCGGTTTCGTAACGGCGGTCGCTCGAATTTAAGTATATCGCACGCAGCTTTAATTCGGGCATATCGTAATATCCGTACGCTTCTGTCGGGTCGCCGCCCGAAAGGAATGTGTTATGCTCAAATAAAAGATTGTACAGCTCGTTTTGCGGAACAATGTTTTTTATTTCGCCGAACGGATTATCGTCGTGGTTTCCTTTTATGATAACCGTCGGGGGATTTTGCCCGAGATTTTCAACCGCATCACGGAACTCCCTGTGCTGTGCAGCGGCGTTTTCCCTTGATGTGGAGGAATTATTGCATAAATAATCGCCGCCCATACACGTAAACGCAATTTTATGCTGTTCGTTTATTTTTGAAATCGCATAAAGCGCACGCTCGGTGTAATCGGTACAGTTGTGCGTATCGGTAATAAAGGCAAACGATATTGTGTCCGGCGTTCTAAGATTTTCCAGACGGCTCACTGCGCCGTCAACCATTTCGTCAACATATTGTGGAATAGGTCTTTTCATAATGTTTCCTCCGTCCTTAATTTCTGCTGTAGTTTTTTATAATAAAGCTTTCAAAATCACGGTTGTTGTCCGTGCTTTTTAAAATCTGCAAAAGCTTTGCGGTTGTTTCGAGATTGCCGTTGCGTGAAAGTTCTCTGCGTATAACCCATGCGCACTCACGTTCGAGATTTGTAAGCAAATCCTCCTCACGGCGTGTACCCGATTTCAGTATGTCTATCGCCGGGAAAATGCGCTTTTCCTGTAAATTACGGTCAAGCTTAAGTTCCATATTTCCCGTACCCTTGAACTCCTCAAAAATAACATCGTCCATACGGCTGCCCGTTTCGACAAGCGCCGTTGCTATAATTGTAAGACTGCCGCCCTCCTCGATGTTTCGTGCCGCACCGAAGAACTTTTTCGGCTTAAAGAGTGCGTCGGGGTCAAGACCGCCCGAAAGCGTTCTTCCCGTGGGTGTAACCGTAAGATTGTACGCACGTGCCAGACGTGTTATCGAGTCGAGAAGCACAACAACGTCTTTCTTCTGCTCAACAAGCCTTTGCGCACGCTCCAGCACCATTTCCGCCACCTTGCAGTGGTTTTCGGGCATCTGGTCAAAGGTTGAATATATAACCTCGCCGTCAATCGAGCGTTTCATATCCGTTACTTCTTCGGGGCGCTCGTCTATAAGCAGAACTATCAGCTTAACGTCGGGGTGGTTTTTCGATACCGACTGCGCAATTTCTTTTATAATGGTTGTTTTTCCTGCTTTCGGCGGAGCGACAATCATACCGCGCTGCCCCTTGCCTATCGGCGCAATTATGTCTATTAGCCTTGCCGCACATTTCACACGGCTTCCCGTATCGAGAACAAGCTTTTCTTTCGGATATATCGGTGTAAGCTTTTCAAACGGCCTGCGCTTTAAGGCTATTTCAAGCGGATCGCCGTTTATCGTTTTTACGAATAATAACGGGGAATATTTGTCCTCGTCCTGGGTCGGACGGCAGTCGCCGCATATTTCGTCGCCCGTTTTGAGATTAAAACGGCGTATCTGCGTAGGCGAAACGTAAATATCGTTTGCACCGCTCGAATAATTTTCAAATCTCAAAAATCCGAAACCGTCATTCATAACGTCCAGAACGCCGCATACCTCCACAACGTCCGCAGGGCGCTCTCTCTTTTTCTTTTTCTCGTGCGCCTTTTTCGTTTCCTCATCTATCTGTCTGCGCTTTTCACGTATCGCCTCTATTATTTCGTCCTTTTTCATGGTCGAAATTCTCGGTATTTCAAGACCGAGTGCGATTTGCTTAAGTTCTTCTTTGGTTTTGCGCTCCAGTAATTCTTCTTCCATTAAAAAACCTCTTTTCTGTTTTATCTGTAATTCTTTTTATCGGGAAACTTATCAGAATAAAAATAATTCAGACCGTAGTTTTGAAAAAAGTGATATGTCACTTTTTCGCCTATGGCTCAATAATTGAAATAAATCTAATGCCATTATATACCTTTCATTCGAAAAAGTCAATTATTATTTGCCTGTGTGCGGATTTTATGGTATACTTAGCTTAATACATACGAAAGGATTTTTTCCAATATGAAAATTCTGCATACCTCCGACTGGCATTTAGGAATATCGGTGCACGGAATATCCATGCTTGACGAACAGCGGCATTTTGCCGAGGAGCTGGTCGGGATAATAAAGGATAATGATATAGGTGCGGTTATCGTGTCGGGCGATGTGTTCGACAGCACCGTTGCATCGGGCGAGGCGATAAGCCTGTATAATGACATTGCAACGGCAATATGCCGTGATTTGGGCGTGAAGCTTATAGTAATTGCCGGAAACCATGACGGTGCGGCGCGGCTTTCTTCAATGCACGCTCTGCTTGAAAAATCGGGGCTTTATGTGTACGGCACTCTTGAACGTGATATAAAGCCGATAATTCTGGATAATGCGGCGGTGTATCCCATTCCGTACTTTAATACCGATAAGGTGCGCGCTCTCTATCACGATGAGGAGATAACCTCGGCGGATACGGCAATGAATTGTGTTTGCAATCATATATATGAAAATATGAACAATAAAATGTTCAATATCGCCGTCGCACATGCATTCGTGAGCGGAGCGGAGCTTTCGGAAAGCGACAGGAGCGCCGTTATAGTCGGCACATCGGTTATGGTTTCAAAATCGGTGTTTGATAAATTTTCATATACCGCCCTGGGGCATCTGCATAAACCGCAGAATGTGTCGGAATTTGTCCGCTACAGCGGTACGCCCGTAAAGTATTCGTTCAGCGAAGCGGCGGTTATGAAAAGCGTTACAGTAATAGACACAAAAACGGGTGAAATAAGCGAAATTCCGCTCACTCCCGTACACGATATGCGTGTTATAAAAGGCACGCAGGAGGAGGTTTTGTCGGCGGAGGAAAGCGAGGATTACATAAAGGCGGAGATTACCGACCGATATGCGGGAATGGAGATTTTTACTGCTTTAAAAGAAAAATTCCCCAATCTTATGCAGGTGGTCGGAAAAACGGAAAGCGGCTCGGAGGGAACGTCAATAAGCGCCGAGAAAATGGAAAAACTCTCGCCCGATGAGATACTTAAAAACTTTTTTGAGGACATTTACGGAATATCTCCCGACAGCGGACAAGCCGAAATGTTTGCGGCGGCGATAGAAAAAGCGGAAAGGGGTGACGGTTTGGAATGAAACCCGTATCTATAAGAATTTCGGCGTTTGGACCGTATCTTAAGGAGCAGTTTATAGATTTTTCTGACCTTACCTCCGCAGGAATTTTCCTCATAAGCGGAGAAACAGGCTCGGGAAAAACGGTCATACTCGACGCAATGACATATGCCCTTTACGGAAAAAGCAGCGGCGGCGGCAGGGGCGATATTTTCGCCATGCGCTGTACGGGTGCGTCCGAGGAGGACGAAACCGTTGCGGAGTATGTGTTTGATATACACCAAAAGCGGTATAAATTTATCCGCACGCTCAAATACGGCAGAAAAAATCTCAACGCACAGCAGAATGTGCTTGTTATGAACAGCGACGGAGTGTACGAACCGATATTTGAAAACCCGAAGCAGAGCGACCTCGAAAGGACGGCGGAGGAGCTTTTGGGACTTACATACGAGCAGTTTCGGCAGGTAATAATTCTTCCGCAGGGTCAGTTTGAACAGCTTTTGACGTCCAATTCAAAGGATAAGGAAAAGATATTAACGAGCCTTTTCAATACCGAAAAATGGGACAGCGCCGCAAAAATACTCTATTCCGAGGCAGCGGAGAGTATGAAATCGGTAACGGACGAAAGAAACGCCGTCGAGGCGGTGCTTTCGGAGAACGGCTGTTCCTCTTTGGAGGAGCTTTGCGGATTGTATGAGGAAAAATCGTCACAGCTTTGCGAAACCGAAAAAACGCTCAAGGGCTTTTCAGATGAACTTGAAAAAATAAGAAAAAACGCACGCACCGCCGAAAAAATTGCAGATAAGTTTGTGCGCCTTGAAAAAAATGAGGACGAGTACGGAAAATTAACCGAAAAGGACGAAGAAATAAAAGAAAAAGAGGAGTTTTTATTAAAAGCACGGAACGCCGAAAAAGCAAGAACGGCATACAATGCGCTTATGTCTGCACGTGAGGGGAAAAAAATGCGTGCGGAAAAGTCCGAAAAAGCAGAAAGTGCGGCGGAAATCTGTAAAAAGTCGCTTGATTGCGCAATTAATGAGCAAAAAAAGCTTGACGGCGAAAAATCGGTTTATGCGGAAAAGGAAAAGCAAATTTCCGCTTTATGCGATATGACGGAGGTGTACCGCCGTGCCGATTTACTGCAAAAGGATTTGAAATCGGCGGAAAAACCGGCACAGACCGCCGAGGAGTACGCTTTAAAGAAAAAAACGGAAAAATCGGCGGCGGACGAGTATGCAAAATCGCTCGAAAATGTCAAAGCGGAACTGTATAAGGAATATTCCTCGGCGGTCGGGAAATATACGGCGGCGCTGTGCGCATCGCTTGCGGAGGGATTGTCGGACGGCACGCCCTGCCCCGTTTGCGGAAGCACCTCGCACCCGTCCAAGGCTGTGCCGACAGCCGAAACGGTGACGGAGGATATGCTCAAAGAATTGCAGAAGAAAATAGAACTTAACAATTCGGAAACGGATTTGGCGGAAAATAAGCGAAAGAAAATCACCGCCGAACTTGAAAAAGCAAATTCGGACTATGTCGAAAAGAAAACGGCGGCGGAAAAGCTTAAAACGGAGTACGATACCGTAACCGAAAAGACGGATAAAAGCATCGGCTCCGAGGAGGAGCTTGCGCTGAAAATCGGAGTTTTAAAGGCGGAAACGGAAAAATTTGCGAAAAAGACAGCGGCGGCGTCGGAAAATGTCAAAGCCCTGTCGGAGGAATATGCGGTAAAAACCGCGGCGGCAAAAACAGCCGCAGAGGAGGTCAAATCCGCCGAAAAGGCTGAAAAATCAGCTGAAAAGGAATTTTTCGCTGTGCTTAAAAAGCACGGCTTTGCGGACGAAGATGATTTTATAGGTGCGCTCATTTCGGAAAAAGAGCGTGAAATGACGGAAAAATCTGTTTCGGAGCATAAAATAAATAAGGAAAGCGCATTAAAAAATATAGATGAATTGAAAGCAGAGCTTAACGGTACGGAAAAGCCCGATACGGAAAAAATCCTTTCACAGCTTAATGATGCGGAGGAAAAAAATAAAAATCTTGTTGCGGAGCACGCACTTGCCGAAAGCGAAACCAAGCGCCTTAAAAAGCTTTGCGCATCGGTTAAAAAGCAGACGGCGGCGCTTAAAAAGAAAGGCGAAAAAGCGGAGGAGGATATGATCTTTGCAAAGCGCCTGAGAGGTGATAACGGCATAAGCTTACAGCGGTATATGCTCGGAATTATGCTCTCCTCGGTTATAACCTCCGCAAACAGATTGCTCGAAAACGTGCAAGGCGGACGGTACAAGCTGTACCGCTCCGACGAGTCGAGCGGATCGTCACGCATAAAGGGACTGGAATTTTCGGTCTGTGACCGTTTTTCAGCAAAAAACCGTCCCGTTACAACGCTCTCCGGCGGAGAAAAATTCCTTGCGGCTCTGAGCCTTTCGATAGGATTATCCTCGGTTATCCGCACGCAGTCGGGCGGAATAGAAATGGGCGCAATGTTTATAGATGAAGGATTCGGCACACTTGACAGCGCCTCTGTTTCGGACGCACTCTCAATCCTCGGCACAATGAAACGCTCTGATGCGGTGATAGGAATAATTTCGCACGTGGGTATATTAAAGGAGAATATCGCCGCCGGGATAGAAATAACCAAGACGGAAAAAGGCAGCAGTTTGAAAGTGAAAAGCAGATAACGTGTGTTTACAATTGTGCGGAAATGTGGTATAATTATTGCAAATGCAATTTGTAGGGGTTGATGCCCGCATCAATCCGAAGTACAGCACAAACGTAAACAAATATCGGTATGGGTTGATGCCTTCATCGACCCGAAATCAAAGGAGACAAAAATGAAACGTGAAAAATTATCGGACAGAAAACTCCCCTCATACACAAAGGGCGAGGAAATATTCAATATGGTATCGCATATTGCCGGCGGAGCGGTCGGAATAACGGCGCTCACGCTGTGCGTCATATTTGCGGCAATCCACAAAAACGTATACGGCGTGGTAAGCAGTGCGATATACGGAGCGTCAATGGTTATTCTGTACACAATGTCGAGCGT
>CAKSPN010000008.1 GCA_934481375.1 uncultured Clostridia bacterium | reverse complement strand
CGATATACCCCTTTATGGATGTTACGGGCGTTTTCAAATCGTGAGAAAGATTTGCAAGCAGCATACTTCGCTCCTCGCTCATACGTTTTTCGTTGACTTCTGCGGTTTTCAAGGCTCTGCGCATACTGTCAAAACTTCGGCACAGGGCGTCTATTTCGTCATAACCGCTTTCCATAACACGGAAATCAAGATTTCCGTTTCGGATATTGTCCGCCGCATTTGTAAGGTCCGTAACAGGTTTTTGAACATTTCTTGCAAGCGCACCCGTCACGGCTGTTGTTATGACGGCAAGTACGGCAATGTCAAGCAAAATCCATATGATTATATACCGCAGAGCGTCGGGGTTACACTGGAAAAATTCGCCCAGCGCACGGCTTAAAATCATCGGATTTAACAATTCGGCACGTGACACGTACAAATCCTCAACGGGGTATTTTAAAATAAACATTATTAAAAAGCACACCGAAATAACGCCTACCAGAGCGATAGACGTTATCAGGATAATAAGATTTGATAATGTAAATCTCTGTTTAAGCTTCATAAGTATACCCGTATTGTGTATCAGAAATCTTTCCTATCAAATATTATATATGAAATTGTGTATAAAGTCAATATACTTCCGAATAAAATTCCCACTTTGGAAATCATCGCTCCGAGGGGAAGCGTTGCTCCGAGCCACAGCTTATGCCACTGCGAGTACGCCGTAAAAATAAGCTGTCCGAACGGAGTAACAAAGTAATTCATATACTTAAACACCGCATAAATCCCTATGCATAAGAGCATTGCAAGTGAGGGGGATTTTGAAATCATATTAATCAGCACCGCCATAAATATAAGTGCGAGCACGGGAATAATATCTATAAGGTATGCCGCCGCAGTATGTGCCGCAGGGAACTTTGTTCCCGACAGGCTCTGAAACACGGCGCAGACTATAAAGTATGCCGCCGTGTATACCGCACCGAGAGACAGCACGGCAAGCGCCTTGGACGTCATTACCTTAAATCTTGAAACGGGGCAGAGAAGCACCGCCTTTATATTGTCCTCCTGGACTTCGCTCGAAAAGAGGTCGGTCACAGCCATAAACGTAATAAGCGGTATGAGTATATCCGTACACAGAGGGAGCATTTCCATAACCATATTGCTCTTGACATTTACCATTCCGTGCGATATTTTGGAAATCAAGAGTGTTCCGCCCACACGGACAGCGCACACTATAGCTCCTATTATCAGAATTACAAGGTATTTCTTTTTTGATATGAGCTTGTAAAACTCATTTTTCGTATTTAAAATCAATGTATTCATATGACAATATCTCCTCTGCGTTCTTTTACGGTGCTCAAGAAATAATCTTCAAGCGACGGGTGAAGGCGCAGCGCCTCCTCCATGGTGTTGAAAGCGATTATTTCGCCGTCATACATAACGGCGGTTTTTGTGCAGGTTTTTTCTATTTCTGCCGACATATGACTCGAAATAAGGAAGGTTATTCCCCTTTCCTCGCTGAGCCGTTTTATAATTTCACGGACTTCAACAACGCCTTCAATATCAAGACCGTTTACCGGTTCGTCAAGTATGAGCAGTTCGGGTTCTGTGAGAAGCGCCAGCGCAAGTCCGAGCCTCTGCTTCATACCGAGCGAAAAGCGACCCGCCCTGTCGTTTTTGTATTGGTCAAGGTGTACTGTCTTAAGTACATGGTCTATCCGCTCTTTTTTGACATCGGGGAACATTTTTGCTCTTATGCACAGGTTCTGATATGCGGTCAAATCCTTGTATATGGCAGGCGCTTCTATAAGCGCTCCCGTTTTTAACATAATTTCTTCAAAATGCTCCTCCTGAGGTCTGTCAAACACCTTTATCGAGCCGTAATCGGGGCGGATAAGCCCCGATACGGCTTTCATTACGGTGGTTTTTCCCGAACCGTTGGGGCCTAAAAGCCCCAGAATATCGCCTTTTTCCACGCTGAACGAAACGTTTTTTATTCCGCGTCCGTTTTTATACAGCTTGGTAAGATTATTTACTTCAATAACACTCATCTTCTCTTCCCCCTAAGCGCTTGCTTATTCTTCGTCAGTGTCCAAAACTTCGAGATCCTTTACTTTGACGTTGGGATCCATAGCCTCGGGAACGGTTGTTCCGAAATCGGAGAACTTCAATTCAAACTTCATTTCCATACTGTGACCGTCCTCCGACTCTACCGAAACGGTTATAACATTGTTTGTAAGTCTGCCCTCGCCGTCAACCTCAAAATCGGACGATACGGATTTTATTGCCGCATTGTGATAGAGATAATATGCAGGGTCTATCGGCTCAAGGCTGTTGTAGTAATCGCTTTCCTCCATGTCGTATTTATTGAGCGAGCACATAGCGGATATTCCGGCATTTATAAGCTCCGGTATCTGAATTGAGTCAAGCGATATGGAATATTTTGCTCCGCCGTTTTCCGTGTCGGAGATATAAACGAAGTTGTTTTTCAAATCGCCTACAACGGTATCTGTCAAAAGCTCAACAAATCTTACCACTTTATCGGCGGTATCCTTATCTTCGGGTGCAATCATATCAAGCGCTCCGTGATTGGTATCGCCCTCGTAGACATTGTATGACATCCACTCTTTGTCCATACCGTTGTAGTAGTAATACCGTTTTCCGCCCTGGATTATCTCCCTGTTTTCATATTCATTCATATCGGCGGTAATATCCTTGGTTTTTTCAGTTCTGTTTAAAATAACCTCGCCGTTTCTGTCATACTTTTCAGATAAAGTTGCTTCCAAAAGAGTTTCTCCGTCTCCGATTACCGTTGCGGAGGCGTTAAGCGTATAATTCTGCTGACCGATAAGGCTCTTTATGCCTTTCTTGTAAACGTCATATCCGTTTGCGGTTGAGTAGTTTGCAAACGCCGATCCGGCAAGAATACACGTGCCTGTGATAATGCTTGTAATGATTATTGTTTTCTTTCTTTTTAAATTCATGGTTTTTCCTTCCTTTCCGTGTCAGTGACACAAAGTATTTGATTTATGATATATCATACTTTTATTTTACCGTTGCTTTATAAACATTATATAATACAGTTATAAACAAATTCTAAACAAAAATAAACTTTCCGTAAAAATCTTCAAATTTTTTTGAAATATTTATAAAAAAGCCTGTCGGCAAAATGTTGCCGACAGGTTCTTAAATTAAAATAATGAACAACCCATTTTTCGGAATATTTCTATTTGCTTGTACAGAGTTTCCTCGTCTATTTTAAAATGCTCCGACATACAGCTTATGCACCAAAACTCCTCCGCATTGCGCCTGACCATCTTTTTAAACAAAGCTTTTTCGTCAGCCGTAAGCTGCCGTCCGCATTTCACACAATTTGAGCTTATCAAATTTCGACCAGCTTTCCTCTGAATACCGCACATTCATGTGATTTAAGATTTGCTGTTACGTATTCCTTTCTTAAGCCTATATCCTTATGATTTATAACGTCTCTTATTTCAAAGCCGTAGCCGCTGCCGTAAGGAAGTCCTATATCCCAGAATTTAAGGTTAAGACAATTGGTTATATTGCAGTCCTTATCGCTGAGATTAAACAGACCGAACGCATAATCGCCGTTTGAGAGCGGTTTTGCTATGCCGTAATAATCCTCGTCCTTGTGGATTTTCCATGCATAACCCTGTCTGCCTTCTTCGTCCTGATTGATTGCGATAAGCTCTTTGTTCATAAGTATTTCTTTTGTATCGGCGCTCATATTTCTTATATCACAGCTTATCATAAGCGGTGATGACATAAGCGACCACAGCGCGAAGTGAGTCTGATACTCCTCCTTTGTACAGCCGGGGAGTCCCACACAGCTTTTTCCGTCAAGACCGACTATAAGCATATCGAGGTCATTAAAGCTGTACGGTGCGCTGTACGGCGAATGTTCAAACTGGCTCATTGCAATATCGCGCATTGAAACCCAGTTGTCCATTATATCGCCCGTTGAGCGCCACATATGCGCGCCCGAATTTCTTGCCCAGTCAAGCGTGCCGTATTCGCCCCAGCTGCAAGCCGAGAACAGTATGTCGCGTCCGCAGTTTCTCAACGCCATAGCCATTCTTCTGTATAAAAGGTGATCCTCTATGCCGTCGGGTTTTTGGCAGTTATCGTATTTTAAGAAATCAACGCCCCATTCCGCAAAGGTTTTTGCGTCGACAAATTCATGCTGAAAGCTTCCGGGGCGTGAGCCGCACGTCAACATTCCCGCACACGAATACAGACCGAATTTAAGTCCCTTGCTGTGTACGTAATCCGCAACGGCTTTTACTCCGTTGGGGAACTTTTCGGGATCGGGAACCATTCTTCCGTTTTCGTCACGCTCGGGCGCCATCCAGTAATCGTCCATTACTATGTACTCGTATCCGCAGTCCTTAAGACCCGACTCGACCATTGCATCGGCAGCCTCCATAATTAATTTATCGGAAATATTACCCATAAATCCGTTCCATGAATTCCAGCCCATAGGCGGTGTTTTTGCCATCATAACAGTGTAAATTCCTTTCTGTTTTTTATATTATTTTTCCCGCCGCCGCAAAATATGCGATAACCAGTATACCTAAAATTATCCGGTAGTAACCGAAAACCTTGAAATCGTGTCGGCGCACATAGTCCACCAGAAATCTTACCGTCAAAAGCGAAACGACGTATGCAACCGCCATTCCGACAAGGAGAAGTCCCCATTCCGCACCCGTCATGGCGTATGTATTGGTCACTATTTTAAGCAGACTCACGCCGAACATTACGGGAATTGCAAGGAAGAACGAAAACTCCGCCGCCACTTCTCTTGAACAGCCTATAAGTATCGCTCCGAGAATTGTTGCGCCCGAGCGCGACGTCCCCGGTACGATTGAAAGCACCTGAAACAATCCTATCAAAAGCGCCGTTTTATACGTCATACGGTTCATATCGGAAACAAGCGGCCTTTTTTTGCGCCTTTCAACCAATACAAACGCAATACCGTACAAAATAAGCATTGCGCTTACCACAAGCGGATTTGATATTTTATCCATTGCGTCGTTAAACAGCAAGCCGATAACCGCCGCAGGAATACAGGCGGCGATTACCTTGAACCACATCTGCCACGTATCCTTTTTTTCCGCCGCCGTTTTTGACGGCGAGAACGGATTAAGCTTTTTAAAATACAGCGTTGCTATTGCGAGAATTGCTCCGAGCTGTATAACGTACAGGTATATCTGCGAGCCGAAAAAGCCGTCCGCAGTGTTCATAAACTCGTTTACAAGTATCATATGACCCGTACTGCTTATCGGGAGCCATTCGGTTATACCCTCGACAATGCCGAGAATTACGGTTTTTATTATATCAATAAACATTTAAGCCTCCGTCAAATCATTTTTGCACATTCGGCAATCAGCTTTGCCGCATTTTCCACGCCCACTTTTTCCACATCTATGCACAGGTCGTAGTTTGCCATTACGCCCCAGTCCCTGCCGGTGTAGTATTCGTAGTAATTTTTACGTCGTTTGTTTGATTTATTGATAAGATCGCGTGCTTTTGTCTTTGTCAGTCCCATTTCCTCAATTATATGTTCTATGCAGTATTCGTTTGAAGAATATATAAACACGCTTAAAACGTTGACGTTCTCCTCCTCGTCAAGCACATAATCGGCGCATCGTCCGACTATTACGCAGTCCGATTTTGCAACGTCTTTTATAACGCCCGTCTGCGCAACAAAGAGCCTGTCGTTTATGGGCATATTGTAATACATCGGCGAGCCGAGTCCTCTCATACTGTAATTTCCGCTCACAACCGAATACAAAAGGCTGTTTGTTGCACGCTCGTCTACCTCTTTTACGGTTTCGGGATTAAGATTATCTTTCTTTGCCGCCATTTCCACAAGCTCCTTGTCGTAAAACGGTACGTTCAAAAGCTCCGCAACCTTTTTTCCGACCTCTATTCCGGCGCTGCCGTATTTGCGGCCTATAGTTATCACTTTAGACATATGTATTCCTCCCTTTTTATTTTAAAATCAGTGTACATTTGGCTCGCCGTCGGGCGAATTTAGCTGAATAGATTTAACTTTGTTAAATCTATTCTATCACATTCCCGACTGCTTTTCAATAAAATTATTTATAAATTTTTTCGTAGCTTTTACGGTTATCCTCAACCTTTTTGACGTAATTCCTCGTTTCGGGGAACGGTATATGATACAGCGTTTTTCCGTCACGGCTGTATTTTTTGTTTTGGAGCCACGAATCGACATTGCCTCCGCCGGCATTGTACGCCGCAAGCGCCGTTTCAACGTTTTCGTACTTGTCTATCAGGCTTTTCAAATAATAACAGCCTATCTTTATATTTGTTTCGGGTTCTCTCCAGTCGTAATCCTTAAGACCCATCTTGCGTGCGTTCCATTCGGCGGTTTCCTCGGTAAGCTGCATAAGTCCGTAAGCGTAGCTCGACTGCGCCTCGGGTACATAATTGCTCTCAACCTTTATAACCGCCATTACAAGGCACTCGTCAAGATTGTTTTTATGCGAATATTTCATTATGTATTCACTGTATGCGACAGGATAACTCGTTCTTTTTCCGGCTCTGAATCCGCTTATTGTACCCAAAACGGCAACAACCGCCGCAACGAGAAAAACCAGAAATCCGCAAAACTTTCTCATAACTTTAATTCCTTTATTTCTTTCAAAATATCCTCTGCCTGTGCCTTAAGCTCCTCTTTTCCGCCGTTATTATATATTACATACTTTGAGCGGTCAATATAAAATTCGTCATCGGGCTGTGAGGAAAGACGTTTTTCCGCACTTTCGGCGGATATTCCGTCACGATTTATTATACGCCGTATTCTCTTATCACGCTCCGCAATAACCGACACGATAAATCGGCACATACCCTCTATATCGCTCCCTATTATAACTGCACCGTCTATTGCCGAAATACCGTGCGCATTTTCTCTTATGCGCTTTTGCGTTTCGGCTTTTATATATTTATGCGTTATTCTATTAAGCACTTTAAGCTCGGCGCTGTCCGCAAAGACAATCTCGCCGAGCTTTTTTCTGTTAAGCGTTTTATCCGCATTAAGCACTCCGTCCCCGAAATGCTCTGTTATTTCCGCAAGACATTCCCCTCCCGACGTTACCTCGTGCGCAATTTTATCCGTGTCCGCAACATAAACGCCGAGCGAGCGGAATATATCGGAAACGGTGGTTTTTCCCGTTCCCGAACCTCCTGTTATACCGAATACAAGCATTATTTTCTCCTGATAAGCTTTAAAAGCTGTACAATAACAAGCGTCATAAGCGACAATCCGTACACGCTCAAAAGTTCATACAAGCTTAACGGCGTTATGCGGAAAATTCTGTGCAGCGGCGGTATCAAAAGCACCGCATTAAGCAGGATAAATCCCAGCACAAATGCGCCGATAAGCTGTTTATTGTTCCACATTTTCTTTGTAAACCACACAGGCGACTCCGATTTGCAGTTAAATCCGTGCACAAGCCTCGACAGACACAATGTTGCAAACGCCATTGTAGACGCTTTTCCCGCATCGGGCAAACCGATATAGAATGCAATAACGGTAAGCACTCCTATTACAAGTCCCTCCGTGCCTATGCTTGTAAGCACCTTGCCGCTCAGTATCGACTGCGATTTGTTCCTTGGTTGTTCACGCATTACATCGGACGAATACGGCTCAACGCCGAGCGCAATAGCCGGCAGACTGTCCGTTAAAAGATTGATAAACAGCAGATGTACAGCCTGGAACGGCAGCGGCAGTGCCATAAGCGACGCATAAAGCACCGCAAGTATGGCGGCGGCATTTCCCGACAGCAAAAACTGAATTGCACGCTGAATATTCTTATAAATATTACGTCCGTTCTCGACCGCCTTTACTATTGTGGCAAAATTATCGTCCGTAAGCACGACCGAGGCGCTGTCCTTCGCAACCTCACTGCCCGTTATTCCCATTGCAACGCCGACGTCCGCCTGTTTAAGTGCGGGAGCGTCATTTACGCCGTCGCCCGTCATTGAAACGATACAGCCTTTTCTCTGCCAAGCCTCAACTATCCGTATTTTATGTTCCGGCGATACTCTTGCATACACCGCAACGTCTGTTACAAATTCATCAAGCTCCGTGTCTGAAAGTCCGTCAATCTCACGTCCCTCAACGGCACGCAATGTATCGTCAAGTATGCCTATTTCCTTCGCAATTGCCGACGCCGTTATAAGGTGGTCGCCCGTTATCATTATCGGACGTATGCCGGCTCTTTTACATTTTGCAACCGACTCCTTGGACTCCTCACGGGGCGGATCCTGCATTGCGACAAGTCCGATAAGTGTATATCCGTCCTCATCTTCCACAGTAACGCTGTCGCCTGCAACCTCTTTACTGCACACCGCAAGAACACGCAAGCCGCTGTTTGAGAACATCATATTTGCCGCTTTGAGCTGTTTTTTGTCATCTCCCGTAAACGGGCGCACTCCGCCCTCACAGGCAATGCTCTCTATCCTCGGCAGCAGCACGTCTGCCGCACCTTTTGTAATCATTCTGCAGGTGCCGTCCTTATGATACACAACGCTCATAAGCTTTCTGTCCGAGTCGAACGGTATTTCGCCCGTGCGTGCGTTTTCACTGCGCATATCGGCAACGGAAAAGCCTTTTTTCTCTGCAAAATCAATAAGCGCAATCTCCGTCGGGTCACCCGTTACGGTTTTTCCTCTGCGCTGTGCGTCACTGCAAAGCACGCTGTCGATGATAAGCTCGCTCTGCGAGTCGGATATATCCTCCTCTTTATCTATCACCTTATTATCAAAGTATATTTTCTGAACGGTCATTTTATTCTGAGTAAGCGTACCTGTTTTGTCGGAGCAGATAATCGAAACGCTTCCCAGACTTTCTACCGACTGCAATTTTCTTATAACCGCTTTTTCCTTTGCAAGCTTTTGCGTACCTGCCGCAAGCACTATCGTTACTATCGAGCTTAGCGCCTCCGGGATTGCCGCAACCGCAAGCGCAACCGCAAAAATAAATGCGTCGCCTATCTTGTCGCCACGTAACATATCAAGTCCGAACACAAGAATACAGACTCCGATTATCATAAACGAAAGCTTTTTTCCGAAATCGTCAAGGCTTTCCTGGAGCGGAGTTTTCTTTGCGCTCGTCTTTTCGAGAAGCGATGCGATTTTTCCCGTTTCGGTGTCCATTCCGACAGCCGTAACGACCATTTTCCCTCTGCCGTATGTGGCAAAAGTTCCCGAATAGAGCATATTCACTCTGTCGCCCAATGCCCGCTCGCCGTCAATATCAATATCCGCCTTTTCCACAGGCTCGCTCTCGCCCGTCAGTGCGCTTTCGTCCGCTTTGAGGTTTGCGTTTTCGATTATACGCCCGTCTGCGCACACACAGTCGCCTGCTTCTATAACAACAACATCGCCTATCGTTACGTCACGTCCGGGAATAACCTTTATTTTGCCGTCACGGATTACCTTTGCGGTCGGGGCGGACATAGCCTTTAAGCCGTTTAAGGACTGCTCCGCCTTAACGGTCTGCACCGTTCCCAGGATTGCGTTCATAGTTATAACGGCAAGAATTACCGCCGTGCTTTCCCAGTCGCCCAGAATACCCGATATTATCGCCGACACTATAAGGATTATTACAAGGAAATCCTTGTACTGCTCCAAAAATATCATAAACGTACTTTGCTTATCTTTTTCGGTAAGCTCGTTCGCACCGTATTTTTCACGGTTTGCCGCCGCCTGCTCCTTTGTCAGTCCATTTTCCGAAGTACCCAAATCATTCAGCACGTCCTGCTTTTTTTGTCTGTAAAATTCCATTTGTTATCTCCCGTTATATATTTTCTATCTGCCAGTCTATCGGCGTTTTGCCCATTTCCTCCAAAAGGCGGTTTGCCGTCTTGAAATGTCCGCAGCCGAAAAATCCCCTGTTCGCCGAGAGCGGACTCGGGTGCACCGATGTAAGTATTTTATGCTGCGGATTGGTTATTATTTTCATTTTTTCTTTTGCGTTCGCTCCCCACAAAAGGAATATTACCGGGTCGGTGCGTTCGTTCAAGCACTCTACCACCCTGTCGGTAAATATTTCCCAGCCCTTGTTTCTGTGCGAATTTGCCTCTCCGTCACGCACCGTAAGCGCCGAGTTTAAGAGCATAACGCCCTGTCTTGCCCACTTTTCGAGGTAGCCGTTATTCGGAATATAAAGTCCCAATTCGTTTTGCAGTTCTTTGTATATATTCAAAAGCGAAGGCGGTATCCGCACACCTGCCGGGACGGAAAACGCCAGACCGTGCGCCTGATTTTCCTCATGGTACGGGTCCTGACCCAATATTACAACCTTCGTATCGCTGTACGATGTCCACTTCAGTGCATTAAAAATATCATACATATCGGGGTGTATCCTGTGAGTTTTGTATTCGGATTTCAGAAATCCACGCAGTTTCTTATAATATTCCTTTGAAAACTCATCTTGAAGTATACCGTCCCAATCGTTTCCTATATTAACCAATATAAAAATCCTTTCCGTGCCAAAGGCGCTCGTTTATAAAATATTATTATCCATATTATAGCAGATTATTATTTAAAAAGCAACGCAATATTAAAAATAATGGGTCTGACGGCAGAAAAAAAGTGACATATCAAAATCACTGTATGAAATAATATGCATTTAAAGGACCGCATATGCGGTCCTTTAAATGCATATTATTCTTTATTATCCGAAATGCGTGTCAGTCTGTACTCCCTGCTGCCCGTTTTTATCTCGGCATCGGGATTTTTTCTGATAATCATTTTAAGTATTTTTTTAACGGCGTTCGCATCATAATCAACTATCGGCATATGACGGCTTGTACCGTCGGCAAGCTCGATATAGATTATATCCATACTCTGCACCTGCTTTTTTTCGTATCTGTCCTTTGAACGCTCAAAGTCCCTCACGTTTTTGAGAAAATCCTCGTTTGTTTTCGCATTGCGCTTTATAAAGTTTTTTGTACCTATATATACGGCGGTAATATCCTTTACGGGAAACTCCATATGCTTTGTCTTTGCCGGAACAAACGAGCTTATAAGCTTAACGCTTCCGTCCGTATTGTACGGCAGAAAATCGTTATCCCAGCTGCACATAGCGATATTTTCCCCGTCGCACGAAATATAGGTGGCATACATTGTATTTATACGCATTATAATATACACCGTGCCGAGTATTGCGGCAATCACATAGCCTGTGCCGTACACGGCCTTTTTTGTCATATCTCCGGCGAACGTATAGCACGCCATAAATATCGCAAAGCACACAAACAATCCTACAATCGTTATGCATATTGCGCTTGCACGCTGCTTAAACGGCTTTACTTTTGCTTTTACAAACTGTCCCATCTTTTTCCCCCTTGTAACGCCGAAAAGATGCCGCATAGCGGCATCTGATCGTATTTAATTAATATATTCTTCTTGCTCCCGCATATTCGCTCTGATAATACGGCGTTTCCATTGACTGGAAACGTACCACATCGCCCGTTCTCGGTGCGTGTATCATCATACCGTTTCCTGCGTATATTCCGACGTGGTGAACATCGCCGTTCGATTCAAAGAATACCAGGTCGCCCGGCTGTAAGTCGCCCTTGCTTACGGGTACGCCCTCATTGAACTGCGTCTGCGATACACGTGAAATTTCTATTCCGAGTGAATTAAAGACGTACTGAACAAGTCCCGAACAGTCAAATCCGTCAGGCGTTGTTCCGCCCCATACATACGGTGTTCCGAGGTACTTAGCCGCCTCGTTTACAATCTTCTGTCCCAGCTCGCTCGACGCCGTTACGGTTGTCGGAGTAAGCACGGGTTCGCCCGTTGTATATTCACGGCGTATCTGTTTCGCCGCAAGCGCCTTATACGCCTTTGTGGCCTTTACCTGTTTTCTTATTATCTTTTTCTTCTTTACGGTTGTGCCGTTTTCATTTACGTCCACAAGCTCCTCGTCATAGAGGTAAAGAACGCCCAAATCCTTATCCTCGTATACGAAATAATACTTTTCGTCACGATCTAAGATAAACTCGTCAATAACGGGTTCGGGCATATTAACCTTGCAGTATACCGACGCCTGCGATTTTTCAACCGCCGTTCCTCGCCTCAGCGCCGTTACATACACATAATACTCACCGGGGTCTATACCCTGAATGAGTGCGTCATACTGATTTTCAACGGTCTTGCTTGCGACAAGGTTTCCCTCATAATCATACAAATCAACGCAGAAGTCGTGATATTCCTCCGACTCCCAGTTTATTGCAAGATAATCGTCGTCAGTATACGCTCCGTTATACGGAGTGATTATTTTAACGCCCGACTCATATGCCGAGCCGTAGCTTATAAACGTATCGTCCGACGAAAGAGCAAATCCGTCGGGAGTTATTGCGCTCACCTTAAGGCGGTAATCTCCGCCGTTTTTGAAAAGTTCTGCGGGGAGAGTTATCTCTGTTGCGTCCGTAACCATATATGCATTTATTACGTAATCGTCATTTTCCACATCGAACATCTCAACGTGGTATCTGTCAGACGCCTGCTCCTTAAGCTTTACAGTGACATCGTCGCCGTTATTATAGACGATTTCCTCCGTCGGTGCTTCAAGCTCCGGCGCAGTATATTTTTCAGGTGCGCCGACCTTCGGTATTTCACGGTTTAGTGATACCGTCTGCGCCTTTTCGGGAACCGCAACGCTGTCCTCATCACAGATAAGACTTGTTACAAGTCTGTATTTATCGTCTATGTACGAGCTTACGCCCACGCTCAAGGGATATTTTCCGCCGTAATCGAGAAATCTGTTATCGTCGTTTAAGTATTCGTTATACATATTGAACACCGAATAGCTTCTGTAAACGGACGCTTTCTCGTCAACCGATGCGTTGTTTTTAAATTCCTCCAAAATAGCCTTTGACTCGCCGTCAAGTTCCGCATTGCGGACATATATCGACTTGCTGTTCTTTTTGCGGTACACGTTCATCATATCGATAAACTCTTTCGATTTCGCCTCGGCTGACTCATCGCTGTTTTCCTTATTCTTCATTCTCGGATTGTACAGAACGGCGTCTATTTTTCCGTCCTTATCCGTGTAAAAGCTCAAATTCTTGTCGCTGTCATGTATAAGCGTTTTTGCATAGCCGTCGCCGCTCTTTATTTCGCCCACCGAAAAATTCGGGTTATTTGTGTAGAAAGAGCATATTCTGTCCGCCTCAACGCCGATCATAACAAAATTATTGAGGTCTGCATTGTACACATACCAGTCAAAGCCGTATTCCGAACAATCTATGCGGTTAGGCTCGCCGATTGCGTCAATTACCGTATTTATGTTTGCGCCCACCGTAACGGTGCATTTGCCCGTATCGACCGATGCTTTTTTCTCAAATAAATCGTAAATCAGTTCCGTAAGTATTTCACAGCTTTCATGTGTTATCTTCTTGTCGGGCTCCGAGCCTGTCTTGTCGGTTATTATGCCGTGCTTTATCATAAACGCATACGCAATGCGGTTTTCGTCTTTTATGTAGGCATTGTCGTAACAGCTGTTTAAAATGCTGTCCGCTTCCTCCGAGCTTATTTCAAAGCTTCCGTCATAGCTTATTACCGTCTTGTACAGCACGTTTGCCATATCCTGCTTTGTAATTCCCTCTTCGGCAGCCGTTGATGCATCGTCCAAATTGATGTATCCGAGAACAACCGATTTAAGTATATCGCCGTCAAGTCCATCCGCACTTACGTCAGACGGGATTGCAACCTCATCGCCCGACATTTTCTCATACAGAGAAACCGCCTGTGACAGTGCCGCACTCTCGGTTATTTCCGCATTGTCCGCCATTGCCGATATACCGTAATATCCGGCGCTTGACGCAAGCAGAGCAACAACTATAAGCATACAAAGCTTTGATCTAATCTTTCTTTTGACCAAGAAAACTCATTCCTTCCGATTTTACTTACTAAAACTGAACATAACCTATTATAACAGATAATTTTTAAATTGTCTATACATATTTTATGAACTTTTTGTTACTATTGCTGTTTTTTTTCGTATTGCGCCGTAAATATTGACAGTAGGTGAAAATTATTATAAAATATAGACAGTATGAGCCTGCACGCAGGCGAAAATAGGAGACTTGAAATGTTTGATAAATTAGACGCTCTTGAAGAACGATTTGAGCTTGTAAGCCAAAAAATAAGCGATCCCGATGTGATAAACGATCAGGAGGCATGGCGGAAATACTGCAAGGAACATTCCGACCTTACGCCGATAGTGGCAAAATACCGTGAGCTTAAGGCGGCAAAACAGACCCTTGCGGACGATAAGGAAATGCTCGAGGAGGGTCAGGACAAAGATTTTGAAGAAATGATACGTCTTGAAATGTCCGAGGCGGAGGAAAACATAGAAAAAGCGTCCGAGGAACTTAAAATACTCCTGCTCCCGAAAGACCCCAACGACGACAAGAACGTAATCGTGGAAATACGAGGCGGTACGGGCGGCGACGAGGCGGCTCTTTTTGCCGCCGATCTTATGCGTATGTATTCGATGTACGCAGAGAACAAAAGATGGAAGATAGATATTTTAAACTCCAATCCGACCGACATCGGAGGATACAAGGAGGTAAGCTTTTCAATCGAAGGTCACGGCGCATATTCCAGACTCAAATTTGAAAGCGGCGTACACCGTGTTCAGCGTGTGCCGGAAACGGAGTCGCAGGGACGTATACACACGTCTGCCGTAACGGTTGCCGTACTTCCCGAGGTTGAGGAGGTAGAAGTCGAAATAAACCAGAACGATTTGAGAATAGACGTTTTCCGTGCCGGAGGTCCGGGCGGACAGTGCGTAAACACAACGGACTCCGCCGTAAGAATTACGCATATCCCAACGGGAATAGTCGTTTCCTGCCAGGACGAAAAATCGCAGTTTAAAAACAAGGACAAGGCAATGAAAATTCTCCGTTCGAGAATATACGACGCCATGGAGGCGCAGCGCCACAAGGAAATTGCGGACGCAAGAAAATCTCAGATAGGCTCCGGCGACAGGAGCGAACGCATACGCACCTACAACTTCCCGCAGGGGCGTGTTACGGACCACAGAATAAACCTTACGATATACAAGCTTGAACAGGTCCTCAACGGCGCCGCTCTCGACGAAATAATAGACGCGCTTATCACCGCCGACCAGGCGGAAAAGCTTGCGGGAGAAAATTAACGCTTATTTTCCAAAATCCGCTTGACAAACAATGTTTATATGTAGTAAACTGTTTCTGTATGGAATTATTTATACGGCGCATACAAATGCGCCGCTGAGTAAATAAATTTTAATATTATAAAGGAGTTGTTTTTTATGAAACCTGAGGATTACAAAACAACACGTGCGGTAGTTATTGAAAGACCGTATGTTGCGGATCTCAGAGAAATCAAGCTTACAAAACCCGAACCCGACGCATATGTTGCGCAGACTTTGTGGAGCGCTATTTCAACGGGTACGGATATGAAAACCTACAAGGGTATGCAGCACCCCGAGCAGTGCTATTATCCGCTCGTTCCGGGTTACGAAACGGCAGGTATAGTTGTTGCAAAGGGCGAAAAAGCCGACAACAGACTTGAAATCGGCGACCGTGTTATGATAAACGAATGCCGTGAATACGGCGACGTATGCGCAGCATGGGGCGGCGGCAGCGAATTTACGATTAAAGACTCAAAAACCGCAAACGACCATGCCGACCTTATGGTTAAAATCCCCGACAACGTTACATATGAGCAGGCTGTTCTTGCTTACCTTGCCTGCGTTCCTTTAAAGGGAATAGGACGTCTTACATTAAGACCGAACGAAACAATCGTTGTTGTCGGTGCAGGTATGGTAGGTATTTCGGCTATTCAGGAGCTTAAAATTTTAGAGCCTACTCTGCAGGTAATCTGTATTGAAAGAAACGCTTTCAGAAGAAGCATTGCAGAAAATTACGCAGACATAGTAACATCGCCCGAAAATGCGGTTGATACTATCCGTGAAGCTACAAACGGCAAAATGGCAGATCAGCTTATGGAATGCAGCGGTAACCCCGAGGTTGTCGGAACACTCCACAAGTATATCAAAGACGGCGGCTGGAAAGACGACGACCGTCCGGCACACATTCATCTGCAGGGCGATTACCCCGACAGAATTATATTCGACCACTATCACAGATGGTTTGTTAAGAACGCAACCATCACAATGACCTGTGCGCTCAAGCAGGGCGGCAAGGAGCAGGTACTGCAGTGGATAAGCGAAGGCAAGTTCGACACCTCAAAGCTTCCGTATGAGGTATGGGGAGTTTCAAAGGTTTCGGAGGCATTCAAGCATCAGCTCAAAGCAGGTGCGGACTGCTTCAAGATATTGCTTGACTGGAGCAAGTAAGCTATAAGATTGGAGTTTAATATGAATTTGGGAAACGCTGCGTGGGGATTTCGCGAAACTCCTTTGGAGGAACAGCTGAAAATCACTCACGATATGGGACTTGACGTTCTGGAGCTTGGCATTGCCAACGCTCCGAACGATATTCCGCTCGATGCGGACAGCGCCGATTTGGAAAACGTTAAGGCGCTTTACAAAAAGTACGGCGTTAAGCTTGACTGCGCCGCTACGGGAAACGATTTCACAACTGGAACACGCGACGATGTGCCGAAAATCAAAAAGGTTATCGACATATGCTCATTCCTCGGAGTGAAATATCTGCGTGTATTTGCAGGCTTCTCGCCCGTTGAATCGGTTGTCGGCGGACGCTGGAACACAATGATAGAATGTCTTAAGGAGGTCGGCGCATATGCCGAGAAAAAAGGAGTTACGCTTACGGTTGAAACACACGGCGGCGTAAATGCTTTTGACGACGGCGGCGTTGAGCATTTCTTAAGCACATCGGCAGACCCGACCGCACTTTATAAAATGATGTCGGAACTGCCGGAAACAATAAAGGTCAATTTTGACCCTGCAAATCTCTGGGCGGTCGGCGTAAAGCACCCCGAAGAGGTTTACAACACATTAAAAGACAGGATTGCGGTTGCACATCTTAAAGATTTTGCCGAAATGGAAAGCGGTCACATAAAGCCTGCTGCCTGCGGCGAGAGCGATATGGACTGGGATCTTATCTTAAAAGCTATGTCCGATTTCAAAGGCAATGCGTTGTTCGAGTACGAAAACGTTGAGGACATAAAAGAAGGACTGCTGCGCAGTTACAATTACATAAAGGAGAAACTATAATGGAAAAATCAAAAATCATATTCTTACCGCATGCTAATATTCAGTATTCACAGCTTGCGCCCGAAAAAAGACAGTGGGTTATGAAAAACTGCTACGAAAAGCTGTTTGACCTCATCGACGCAGGAGATTACCGTATAGCATTCGAAGCAAGCGGTATCACTATTGATGAAATGGCCGCACAGGCTCCGGAAGTTCTCGCAAAGCTCAGAAAGCTTGTCGGAGAAGGAAAAATCGAGCCGGTTTGCTCGCCGTATATTCACTTTATGCTTGCAAACATTCCGAAAGAGGTTTGCCTGCACTCATTAAAGCACTCGCTCGACGTTTGGGAAAAGCACACCGGCAAAAGACCGGAAATCGGCTGGAACCCCGAATGCGGCTGGGCAAGCTACATACTCGACGTTTACAAGGAAGCAGGCATGAAGGCTCTTATTATGGACGCCGATTCGCTCATGCTTTCGTTTGACGAAATAAGACAGGCTACGGGTCTTAAGTTCGACGTAGCAGGTCACAGCAACAAGAACCACCTCTTCAAGATTGAAGAATACATAAAGGACAAGCCCGATTTCTTAAAGTTCATAACAAACGCTTCGGTTGCTCCGAACGGCTTGAAGATGATTTTCCGTTCGGACTGTATGGCGAATCTTCTTCTTTGGTATCTTATGGGCGCAACAGAAGGTATGAGAGAAGAACCCATCAATATGAACGAAATCAAGAATATGCTTGCTAACTGGAAAGAAAGAATTGCCGAAACGGGAAGCTTTATTATGCCGTATGCCGAAGACGCCGAATATATCGGTTCGAGCGCATACTTCTATGTAAAGCAGTTCAATCAGGCACGTTTCTTTGAAGAAGAACCGGACAGCGTTAAGAGATTTAAGGAAATCCTTGACGCCGCTAAGGAGTCGGGTTATGACTTTGTTCTTCCGAGCGAAGTTCTTGACGGCGCTATCGAAAACGAATACGTTGACAATATAGAAAACGGCGTTGCATGGCACGGCGGTACGGCTAAGGCTTGGGCAAACACGGAATATTCGAGAATTATGGACCCCGTGTGTATGTCAATATTCAACGGCATTAAGGCTGTTGCTGAAAAACTCGGCGAAACTATCGACAATCTCGATACCGACCTCAACAACGCAATGCTCGCACTTGCAAGCGCTTGGGTATCGGACAGCCGCTGGCCTCCGGCTCCCACAAGCCCCGGCAGATTTAACGTTCGTGAAAGCCTTGACGATATGTACAAAGCAAACGAATGCATTAAGAAGGCTATGGAAGCTCACGGTATCGTACACAAGAGAGGTCTGTACTCGCCTAACCTTATGGAAACACAGATTAAGGCTATTGATGACAAGTTAATGGAAATCAAATATTTCGGAGAAGAATAATTATGGGCAATTTTGAAAAAAACCTTGAAATGGTACATTTTCAACTCACACGTAACTGTAACCTGCGCTGCTGGTTCTGCGGTCAATGGGGTAAAAAAGGTTTTTTTTCAAACTCCTCGGGATCAGCTATGACGCTTGATGATTGGAAGCGCACCGCCGATTCACTTGTTCGCAACCGAGAAATCACAGGCGCCTCCCCGGCAATTATGCTTTGGGGAGGCGAACCTCTTTTATCGCCGTATTTTGAGGAAATCGTTTGCTATCTCAAAGAACGTGACTTTGAACTCGGTATGGTAACAAACGGCACGCTTCTTAACAAGCACCTTTCGCTGTGCCGTGATGCGCTTTCAAAAATATACGTGTCGATTGACGGCCCCTCCGCCATACACAACAGTATACGGGGCGAGGGTGTATTTGAAAAGGTAAGCGAAAATCTGCAAAAGCTTAAGTTTGACGATGTTACCGTTATGTCGGTGCTTACCGCAGAACTTTTGGACTGCCTTGAGGATTTTCCGTATGCGCTTGAGGCGATGAAACCGAAAAGGCTGTATTTACAGGAAATGATAGTTATGTCGGAGGACGAAATAAACCGCTATGCGGAATGGCTAAAATCCGCTTTCGGTATGACCGCAAAGGAGATATACTCCTGGCAGGGCCGGCTCGGCGAGGAGTATTACGCAAAAAAGGACAGAATTTTAAACGAGGTATTAAAAAAGGATTACCCGTTCCCCGTTATACATCTTCCTCACGGGAACACGGCGCATAACTGCTATTCCTCACAGCGTCATATGCATATTGCTTGGAACGGAAATGTGCTCTACTGCACGGATTTTTATGATTTTTCTGCCGGAAACGTGAAAGAAAGCGATGTTATAGACATTTTCAACAACAGCATTTCCGACAGATACAGGGAGGAGATTGCACAGGGTAACTGTCCTTCCTGCAACCACTGCTCATGGAAAAACAATGATGTGTTTAATCTTTAAGGAGGATTAACGTGAAAATAAAGTATTACGGAACAGCGGCGGCGGAGGGTATTCCCGCCATATTCTGCGAATGTGAAGTATGCAAAAAAGCACGTGAAAGAGGCGGCAAAAACGTAAGAACACGTTCACAGGCGCTTATTGACGATACTATTCTTATCGACTTGCCGGCAGACACGTATATGCACTGCTTAAACGGACTTCCGATTGAAAAGCTTCACACCTGTATTATAACTCACTCGCACGGCGACCACCTTTATGCAACGGAAATATTAAACCGCGGTCCGGGTATGGCAAGAGTTGTATTGGACGATAAGCCGTTTAATATGTACGGCACTGCTCCCGCCATGCGTTTTGTGCGTGATGCGATTAACCGTGCAAGGCTCGATACGTGCAACAGAGTTTCGGCAACCATTATTGCTCCGTTTGAGCCGTTTGAAGCCGAGGGTTATAAAATAACGCCTTTAAAGGCGGTACACGACGCATACACCTCGCCTGTAATATATGCGCTCGAAAAAGACGGCAAATCTATGCTTTACGCACACGATACGGGAATATTTGCGGAGGAAACGTTTGATTATATCGAAAAGAACAATATGCATTTTGATTTTGTTTCGCTCGACTGTACTTTCTGCGACAGCCCCAATGACTGGTTGGGGCATATGTCAATCGGCAACTGCAACGTTGTGCGTGACAGGCTGAATAAAATCGGATGCACCGATGAAAATACGGTCTTTGCTGTTAATCATTTTTCTCACAATAACGAACACGCCCTGTATGATGATTTAAAGCCGATTGCGGAAGAAAACGGCTATATCATTTCATATGACGGACTGGAAATTGAATTTTAATTACCAAAACAAAAACTCCTGCTTGTTAAAACAAGCAGGACTTTTCAGTTTTAAATACCTCTTGTAACTATCGAAAAACACCCTTGTGTTTTACATTTTACCGTATGAGCACTGCCCTCGTCCTCACAAATAACATCATTATTGCAAATCGGGCACTTCTTATTTGTGGTGCCGTCGGGGTATACAATCATATTTGTTCCTACTTCAATATATTGTTCACGTGTAAGTTTAATATCCATACTGCTCTCCCATATAACCGTACCCCGCATTTAAAATGCGGGGTACGGTAATCGTTTTATATTCTTTCAACTCCCAATTTAACTTTTTCGCCGTTAATGTTCCATTCCTTTGAATTTTCACATTCCGACTCGAAAATAATCTCTTTTGCAAGCGTTTCCGATTTTATCGTTTCGGCGTTTTTCTGCATTACGCCCTCAAGCTTTTCGCTTCCGTTTTCGTATATCTTTATATTGTCCATTACCTCAAAGCCCGAATCTTTTCGCATGGTCTGTATCTTTGAGATAATTTCACGCACAAAGCCTTCCTCGATAAGCTCCTCGCTCAGAGTGGTTTCAAGCGCAACCGTTATACCGTAATCGGAGTCGGAAACATAACCGTCCTTTTGAGCGGACTCGATAAGAAGATCGTCCTTTTCGAGTTCCTCACAAACGCCGTCAACGTTTATTGTAAGCTTTCCTGTTTCGTTAAGCTCCTGCATTGCCTTGTTGCCGTCTATCTCTGCTAAAATGTTCTTTACAAGTCCTATATTCTTTCCGAAACGTCTGCCGAGCGTTTTTAACTGCGGCTTGAACGTGTATGACGTAAGCGCCGAAGTATCGTCCGTAAACTCAACGTTCTTCACGTTAAGTTCATCGGCGATAATCGCCGTATAGAAATCGTCAAGCTTTGCGTCCGCTTTTACGTACATCTTGCCTATCGGCTGACGGTTTTTGATATTTGCCGTATTTCTGCACGCTCTGCCCAGTACAACTATATCAAGAACATATTCCATATTCTTTTCGAGTTCTTCATCTATATGCGCCTCGTTGTATGAGGGGAAGTCGCACAAATGAATACTTATCGGCGCACTCTTGTCCACACTGCGCACAAGGTTCTGATAAATATCCTCGGTCATAAACGGTATCATAGGCGCTGCGGCTTTGCAGAATGTTACAAGCGCCGTGTACAGCGTCATATATGCGTTTATCTTATCCTGCGGCATATCCTTTACCCAGAAACGTGTTCTCGAACGGCGCACATACCAGTTCGACAAATCGTCCACAAAGCTCTGCAATACCCTTGACGTTTCTGTTATCTTGTAATTTGCAAGATAGTCGTCAACTGTTTTAACCGTAGTATTAAGGCGTGACAGTATCCATTTATCCATTACGGACAGTTTGTCATATTCAAGCTTGTATTTTGAGGCGTCAAAGTTATCTATATTGGCGTACAGCACAAAGAATGCGTATGTGTTCCAAAGCGTACCCATAAACTTGCGCTGACCCTCCGTTACCGCCGCATCATAGAAACGGTTCGGGAGCCACGGTGCGCTGTTTGAATAGAAGTACCATCTTACCGCATCGGCGCCGTGCTTTTCAAGCGCATCGAACGGGTCAACGGCATTTCCCTTTGACTTGGACATTTTCTGTCCGTTTTCGTCCTGCACAAGTCCGAGAACGATAACGTTCTTATACGGCGCTTTGTTGAACAAAAGCGTCGACTCCGCAAGCAGTGAATAGAACCAGCCTCTTGTCTGGTCAACAGCCTCGCTGATGAAGTTTGCCGGGAAGTTTTCGTTAAATATATCCTCGTTTTCAAACGGATAATGCCACTGTGCAAACGGCATTGCGCCCGAGTCAAACCAGCAGTCTATGACCTCCGGCACTCTGTGCATTTCTTTTCCGCAGTGCGGACACTTTATCGTTACGGCGTCAATGAACGGTCTGTGCAGTTCAATATCATCGGGGCAGTTGTCGGACATCGACTTTAATTCTTCAATCGAACCTACAACGTGTCTTTCACCGCATTCGCACTCCCAGATATTAAGCGGAGTTCCCCAATAACGGTTACGGCTGAGTCCCCAGTCCTGAACGTTTTCAAGCCATGAGCCGAAACGTCCATCGCCTATCGACTTCGGAATCCAGTTTATTGTCTTGTTATTTCTTATAAGATCGTCCTTTACGGCGGTCATCTTAATAAACCACGTATCTCTTGCGTAATAGATAAGCGGAGTATCGCATCTCCAACAGAACGGATAGCTGTGTTCAAACTTGGGAGCGCTGAAAAGCAAGCCACGCTCGTCAAGGTTTTTAAGAACTTCCTTATCAGCGTCTTTGCAGAACACGCCCGGCCAGAGAGTATCCTCGGTCATTTCGCCCTTGCCGTCAACCAACTGCAGGAACGGAAGATCGTATTTTCTGCCTACGTTTGAGTCGTCCTCACCGAACGCCGGCGCAATATGAACGATACCCGTACCGTCCGTAAGAGTTACATACGTATCGCATACAACGTAATACGCCTTTTTCTTAAGCTTGCTGTACGGATACAGTGCCTCATATTCCTTATATTCAAGGTCTTTGCCGACATATTCTTCAACGATTTCATATTCTTCAAAATGCTTTTCAACAAGCGCTTTTGCAAGAATATAGTATGTTCCGTCCGCCTTTATTTTTACGTATTCCTCATCGGGGTTTACGCAAAGTGCGGTATTTGACGGAAGCGTCCACGGAGTGGTTGTCCATGCGAGGAAGTATGTGTTTTCCTCACCCTTAACGGCAAATTTTGCCGTAGCACTGCGCTCCTTGACGTCCTTATATCCCTGTGCCACCTCGTGAGAAGAAAGCGGAGTTCCGCATCTCGGGCAATACGGTACGATTTTATGACCCTTATACAAAAGTC
>CAKSPN010000007.1 GCA_934481375.1 uncultured Clostridia bacterium | reverse complement strand
AGCGTCTTTATAGTATGTAACCATTACATAGTCATATACACCGTCTGTTGATGTTGTACCTGTTGCCGGACTGTCGATTAATGTAACAGTACCTGTTGCATTACCCTTTACGAAAGCATTAAGTTTGTCTTCAAGAGTTTCGCCTGTTGATGCTGAAAGGTCAACCTGCTTGCCGTTTACATAGAAACCGCCTTCTGTTCCTGCATACATCTTAGCAACATCGATCTTGAATGAATCTGTCTTTGTTGAGTTATCATCAACATATGAGTAAAGTGTACCCTTATCGTCTGTTGATGCAACTGTTGTAGCCTTTGAGTAATCATCAGCGTTGAATGTAGCAACCTTGTTTGAGCCTACCGGAGTAATGCTTAAGATTGTGTATTCATCATCGTCGTTCTGCTGAACGAGGATTTCAGCATATGTTAAGAGGTTCTTATCTGCTTCCGAATCGCCAATGTATGCTGTTTCAGTATCATTAGCATTAGTTCTTATAGCGTTTGTACCCTTAACAACCTGATAACCTTCAAAGTTGTCAGCCTTTTCAACCGTGAACTTAACCTTATCTGTGTCAAGTGACGGATTTGACTGATGTGTTTCCTTTACACGACCGTTAAATACATAAGCGTCATGTGAAGTGTTTAAGAGACACTGCCACTGATCTTTAACTGTTGTGCTTGCCTTATCTTTCTTTACACGGTTAGGAGTCTGATCTCCGTTCCATTCCTGCTTCCAGCCATCGATAACGCAGATAGGAGCTTTTAATGCGTTGTCAATCATCTGAGCAACCTGAGCTCTTGTTAACTCTGTGTCGTTTGAAGCTGTTACGCCGTTAGCTATTCCGAGTGAGTAACCATAGTTGAGGTAACCGCCCGGCCAGCCGCCTTCGTTCTCAGCATATGTAGAATAACCTAATGCCGATACGATCATCTTTACTGCCTGTGCAAATGTTACATTGTCTTCAGGACCGAACTCTGTATCGCTGTAACCGTCAACGAACTTTGTTCCTTCAGATGTAGCAACTGAAATGAAGCCTGATGCCCAGTGGCTGCCTGTTACGTCGGCGAACTTTGTGTCCTTACCCTTCTGAGCTTCAGCTGAGCTCAGAGTTGAACCGCCCAGTGCAGCAACGATCATCTTTGCAATCTGTGATCTTGTTACGTTCTGATCCGGCTCAAATGTGCCGTTGTCTGTACCTTCAACAACGCCTAAAGCTGTCAGTTCTGTAACTGCCTGCTTATATGAAGCTGTTTCAGGAACGTCAGGATAACCTGCAGCAAATGCAACGATTGAGCTTGCTGATACAGCAAGAGCAGCAATTGCTGAAATTACTTTCTTGAGATTCTTATTCATAGTCTCAAATCCTCCCTTTAATTTTCTTCTGTGAAGGGTTTTCTCTGCAGCCTACCGGACACCCTTCTCAGCCCGATAAACCGAAAATATCCAAGATATATCATCTCAGAATACGCATTGATTATATCACGCAAGTAATGATATGTCAATGCAGTCTCACAGTTGTAAACAAACTGTAAGCCGACTGTCACAGCCTTTTCGGGTAACCTGCTTTACCCTCAAAGCCCACAGTCTTATTAATATTACGGTAACAGAATTTTATAACGTTTCTACTCATCATAAAAAGCTGCCACTAAATATTCTACTATCTCACAGTGCGGATGTCAACACTTTTTTTGCTTTTTCCTGTATTTTCTAAATATTTTTATGTACTTTATCACAAAAATACAGTTTTCAAAAGCTACGTTTGGTTGATTTTCATACTTGCACGCCACTTTAGTGAGTTTTCACTTTATTAGACGGCGGTTTTTTTAAAAAGTTCCGATTTTGTTTCAAAAAATTTTTTTGCCGATTATTTGACATATATAATAGGTAGAAACTCCGCCGAATTGTGTTTTTTCGCCGTGCATGGCAAAAAAACACTATATCTTGTATGCTGTGATATTGATTTTTTTCTGAATTTATGTTATTATTTACCGCAGAGAATGATTTTTAACGGAGGAGTTTAAAAATATGGCTAAATTTTATGCCGTAAGGCAGGGGCGGAAACCCGGAATATACACCTCCTGGGATGAGTGCCGACGTGAAGTGACGGGGTATGGCGGTGCGGAGTTTAAAAGTTTTCCGAACCGAGCCGCCGCAGAGGAGTATATGACAGCAACCGAGGAAAAAGCGCCCGACCCCGACGGCACATGCGCATATGTTGACGGAAGCTACAACATAAAAACAAAGGAATATTCCTACGGCGCAGTGATTTTCCACAACGGCGAAACACACTGTTTCAGCGAAAAATTTTCCGATGAGGAAAACGCCGCCATGCGGAACGTTGCGGGGGAAATAAACGGCGCTATGTGCGCAATGCGGTTTTGCGTGGAAAACGGTGCGGACTCGCTCGATTTATACTACGATTACGCCGGCATTGAGAAATGGTGCACGGGAGAATGGAAAACGAACAAAAGCGGTACAATCGCATACAAGGCGTACTTTGACAGCATTTCGGACATTTTAAGCGTACGGTTTCACAAGGTGAAGGGTCATTCGGGCGACAAGTACAACGATATGGCTGACCGTCTTGCAAAAGATATTTTGGGAATTGCTTGAAATTTCCGCACACATGCAGTATAATTAAAGAAAAAAGCAGAGGAGTTTTATTATGCCATCAGTTGATATGAAAAAAGAGGATCTGGAAAAATACATGGGCTCATCGCCCAAACCCGACGATTTTGACGAGTTCTGGGACAAGTCGCTCGAGGAAATGAGAGCAATTGACCCGCAAGTTGAGCTTAAAGAAGCAAAATTCAAGGCGAAGAACGCAGAATGCTACGATATGTATTTCACGGGCATGGGCGGAGCACGTATTCACGTTTCGCATATGCGCCCGGCAAACAAGGAAAACGTTCCTGCCATACTGTTCTTTCACGGATACGGCGGCACGAGCGGCGAATGGATGCACAAGCTCGGATTTGTGCTTGCAGGATATGCCGTTTTTGCAATGGACTGCCGTGGTCAGGGCGGAACGAGCGAGGACGTGGGCGGAGTTAAAGGTCCGACCAATGCCGGTCACATAATCCGCGGACTGAGCGACAGTTCGCCCGAAAAGCTTTTATACAGAAGCATTTTCCTTGACACAGCGGAGCTTGCAAACATTGTTATGAACATGGATGGCATCGACGGCAGCCGTGTTTACGCCAGAGGCGGAAGCCAGGGCGGCGGCTTGACGATTGCCTGTGCGGCGCTCGAACCGAGAATAAAGCGTGCGGCGGTTATGTTCCCGTTTTTATCGGATTTCCGCCGTACATATGAGATGAATCTCGGCGAGGCGGCCTTTGAGGAGGTTCGCAATTATTTCAGAAATTACGATCCCATGCACGAGCGTGAGGACGAAATTTTTGAACGTCTCGGTTACATAGATATTCAAAATCTTGCACCAAGAATTAAGGCGGAAGTTATGATGTTTACCGGTATGATGGACATAACTTGTCCGCCGTCAACGCAATATGCCGTCTACAACAAGCTTAACTGCAAGAAAACGCACATTCTCTATCCCGACACGGGCCACGCCTGCGCACAGGGTACGGAGGATATGGAGTTTATGTTCCTGACACAGGATTGAATATAGAAAAAGCGGAGCTTTACAGCTCCGCTTTTTTGTGTTGTTTGAAATAACTTCGGGTCGATGAGGGCATCGACCCCTACCGAAAATTTTGCAGGTCGTGCATTTAAACGAGCGCCGATGTGCGGCGACGGGATTTTTTCGCAGAAAGGACGAAACACGCACGACGGCGTATGCGATACTCCGAGAGTGGGTTTTGTTCTTTGTGTGTTACAGCCGCAATTCTGAAAGAAAATTTCGCAGATTGTGCATTTAAGCGAGCGCCGATGTGCGGCGACGGGATTTTTGTGCAGAAAGGACAAAACACACACGACGGCGTATGCGATACTCCGAGTGTGGGTTTTGTTCTTAGTGCGTTACAGCCGCAATTCTGAAAGAAAATTTCGCAGGTCGTGCATTTAAGCGAGCGCCGCATATGCAAATATGCAAGCGAGTGCAAATGTGCGAGATGCGGAATTTTATTCAGAATTGCTCTTGGGAGATACAAATCTCTTTGTATACCTCGCATGTTTCCAAAAGGTCTCGGTGCGTACCAATTCCGACTATTTTTCCATCGTCGAGGACGATTATTCTGTCGGTATCTTTTACGGTGTTTACCCTTTGCGACACGATAATTACAGTCTGATGCGCAGTATCCTCCTTTATCGCACGGCGCAGTTTTGCGTCCGTTGCAAAATCAAGCGCACTGGCGCTGTCGTCCATAATAAGCAACGGCGCACCCTTTATAAGCGCTCGTGCTATCGTTATCCTCTGCTTTTGTCCGCCCGAAAGATTGTTTCCGCTTTGCGATATTTCCGTTTCGTAGCGCTCGGGAAGCCTGTCCACAAACTCGCTCGCCTGTGCAAGCGCACACGCTCTGTCCATATCCGCCTCCGCAGCGTCCGCCTTTCCCATCCGCAGATTATGCGCAATCGTGCCCGTGAACAGGTTCGCACGCTGCTGTACAATCGCAATCTCCTGCCTTAACTGCTTTTGCGGATATTCCTTTACATTCACGCCGTTTATGCGCACTTCGCCTTCGCTTACATCATAAAACCTCGGAATAAGGCTCACAAGCGTACTCTTTCCGCTGCCCGTTCCGCCGATAATTCCGATTGTTTCGCCTTTGTTTATACTGAATGTTATATCCTCCAGCGACGGCACGGAGCTTGACGGATACGTCATTGTCACATTTTTAAACTCAATGCACGGCGCACCCTTTACCGGCTCAATCTCTTTTTCGCCGCCTTCAAGCGACGGGGTATAATTCAAAACCTCGCTTACACGCCCTGCCGAGGTGTACGCCTTGGTGTACAGTATTACAAGGTTTGCCACCACTATCATTGCGTTTAAAATCTGGGTGAGGTAGTTTATGAACGCTATTATTTCACCCTGCGAAAGATTGCCAGTATTTACACGTATTCCGCCTATTTTTATAACCGCTATAACGGCAAAATTCATTATTATCGTGGTTGCGGGATTGGTCAGCGCCGCTATTTTTCCGACACGTATTGCCGTATTTGAAAAATCCGTGTTCGCCTCCGAAAACCGCTCCTTTTCACGCTCACGTCCTGCAAACGCACGTATTACACGCACACCCGAAAGATTTTCACGCAATACGAGCGTTATTCCGTCAAGCTTTTTCTGCACCGATTTATACAGCGGTACAGCCTTGAACATTACCAAAAACAGCACAAACACAAACAGCGGTATAACTATCATAAAAATTACCGACAGCTTTATATCTATAAGCATTGCCATAATCAATCCGCCCACGCACAGAAACGGCGCACGGATTACAAGCCTTATCAGCATTGCAACCGCTTGCTGAAGCTGGTTTACATCGCCGGTTATTCGGTTTATCAGCGACGATGTTCCGAATTTATCAAGATCGGCAAACGCAAAGCTTTCTATTTTTTTGTACATTGCGTTTCGCACGTCCGTGCCGAAACCCTGCGAGGCAATCGACGCACTGTACTGGCACACGAGCGCCGAAAGCACGCCGAACGTGGCTATCGCAAGCATTACGACGCCCATTTTTATTACATACCCTTGATTTGACGCATTTACGCCGTTATCTATTATCATTGCCATAAGCGTCGGGATAAGCAGTTCAAACACCGCCTCAGTCAGCTTGAAAAACGGTCCTATCGCAAGCTGAAGCTTATACGGCTTTAAGAATGAAATAAGTTTCTTCATTAAGTAAAAATTTCCTTCCGTTGTGATATATACATTGTATCACTTTTATACTGATTTGTACAGACCGTGTTTTAATTTTATTCTTGAAAGCTTTTCGCAAAACGGGCGTGCGATAAGCCACAGAAACACCGCCGTTGAAACGGCGTGAACGGCGTCAAACGGCGCACCTGCCGTTTCCGACGCAAGAAACATTCCCAAATTGAGCGTATTCTGCGACATCAGCACCGATGCGGCGTTCATTATTCCGCCGTAAATCACAAACACCGCCGCCGCCCCGTACAGGCTCACGCACAGCTTGTTTTTGCCGATATACCGTGATGATGCACCGGCAAAAAATCCGACCGCACCGAACGCAAGCATCTGCCACGGCGTCCACGGTCCCTGACCGAAAAACATATTCGACACAAACGCCGTGACGGCACCCGTGATAAATCCGCACTCCGCACCCAGGCAAAGCCCCGTCACGATAACAACCGCCGCCGCAGGCTTCACCTGCGGAAACGCATAAAACGCCGTGCGCCCGAACACTGCCGCCGCACACATAACCGCAAGCACGGTTATTTCCCTCGCTTTCGGACGGCGTTTTTCGAGCCGTACCGCAAACGGAAGAAGTATTTCAAAAATTATAAGCATACTTATAAAATAGTATTTTCTGTCGCCGAAAGCGTACCGCCCCAAAAGCACCGTCAATGGTACGGCGAGGAAATATACAAGAAATTCCCACGGCCTTTTCGGCTTTTCGCACGCCGTAACAAGCGGTTTCTTTTTTATATCAGGAACATCAAAGCTGTCCGTCTTTTCCGCCGATATTTTAGGCGGTTCTTTCCCGAACGCACGCACAATATCCGCCGCCGTGACGGCGTTTTCAAGCACCGCTTTTGACATACGGTGCGCCGAGGTGGTATAGAAATCCTTATCGGCAAAAAATTTGTGCGGTGTATTCTCGCTCACTATTCTGCCGTCAAAAAACAGACCGCACCTGTCGGCGTATTCCGCACAGAAATCCAAATCGTGCGACACCGCTATTATCGTTTTTCCGCTGTTTTTCAAGGACAGCAAAATCTTCGCAATTTTTTCCTTGAAAAATCCGTCAAGCCCCTTTGTCGGCTCATCTAAAAGAAATACATCGGGCTCGGCGAGAATAAGCTTTGCGAGTGCGCACCTCTGCTGTTCGCCGCCCGAAACATCATAAATGCTTGATTTTAAAAGTCCGCCCACTCCGCACAGAGCGCACACCTCTTTTATTCTGCCGTTATCCGTGCATACCTCGAGAAAATCCTCATACACCGTGTTTTTTACAAACAGCGACTGCGGATTTTGCGGCAAAAGTGCGGTTTTGGCATTTGTTTTGATTTTTCCCCTATACGGACGGTTTACCCCCGAAAGGAGCGAGAGCAGGGTCGTTTTTCCTGCGCCGTTGCCGCCGTTTATTGCGTAAATTTCGCCTTTTTTCACCGAAAGCGAAAGATTTTTTACTATATCCGCCGAATTTTTTTCGTACCGAAACCATACTCCGCAAGCCTCGATAACGGTATCGGTATCTATGATTTCATCAATTATTTCGGAGCGGTCATACTCGTGGGTTTTTGAAAACTCATCGAGCCACGCTCCGCCCTCACGCACCGTGAGCGGACAATCCGCACCGCCGTCCAGGCAAAAATACGCCTTTGCAAAGCTTGGGAGCGACATAAATATTTCGGGATTTGCCGCCGATTTTTTAGGAGTATCGAACGAAACAAGTCTGCCTCCGTCCATTACCGCAAGCTTGTCCGACAATTCGAGCGCTTCGTCAAGGCGGTGCGAGCTCATTATGACCGTTATACCCGTTTCGGTATTGATTTTTTTGAGCAATCGCAGAAATTCCGACGCCGCAATCGGGTCGAGCCTGCCTGTCGCCTCGTCAAGGATTATCGCTTTGGGCCGCATTACAAGCACGGAGGCAAGATTTAAAATCTGCTTTTGTCCGCCCGAAAGCGTTGACGTATCGCTGTAAAAAATATTTTCCAAGCCGAGAAAAGACGCCGTTTCGGCGGCTCTTGCACGGATTGTGTTTTGGTCAAGTCCGAGATTTTCCGCTCCGAACACAAGCTCGTGCCACACCTTATCGGTCACAATCCCGTTATCGGGGTTTTGCACCGCAAAACCTATATTTTCGCACACTTCACGCTTTGTGAGCGAGAATATATCGTTTCCGCAAAAAAGAATTTGTCCGCTCCGCTCGCCCTCGGGCACCAAAATGGGGTTTAGATGCTTTAAAAGCGTGGTTTTTCCGCTGCCCGATTTTCCGCATACGGTTATAAATTCACCGCTGTTTACGGTAAAGCTTATATTTTTAAGCACACTTTTCCCGTTCGGGTATGAAAAATTCAGATTTTCGATTTTATAGCTTTCCATCTGCATACCTCCGCCGCCTCAATTATAACAGGCATTAAACACATTATAAAATACGCCGCAAACACGCTTATGCCGTAAGGCGTTATTTCCGCTCCCGAAACGGACGGGAAATACCGCCACCCGAGCGCACCCTCTGCCGCACCTATCACCGTATACGCTCCCGTCAGCACACAGGCAATGCACACCGCCGCATCACGCTTTGTGAAAATGTAATTTGAATATGCACTCCTATGCTTCAGCCCGTACCCACGGCAGGACATAGAGTCCGCCGTTTCGACTGCGCCCTCGAGCGATGCGCTCACAAGCGCACCGAACACCGACACCGCATCTTTTAAGCGATAGCTTTTGAAAAGTCCCTTTCGGGCATTGCCGATCTCACGCATTTTGCGTTTAAATTCGGGAATGAGCCGTAAAATCATTGAAATAACAAGCGACATTGACGGGATAATTCTGCCGAAAAGATAGATTGTTTTATCACCGGTCATAACGGCGCCGAAACACGAAAACCAGCAGATAACGGCGCACAGCATAGCCGCCGCCGCAAGTCCGTAGTACACCGATTCCGCCGTGAACGGATTTCCGTTTCCGAAATAGAAAAGGACGGTTGCTCCGCTGTGATTGAACAGCGGATTTAAAACGGCGGCAAATGCTGCAACGGGCAGGGCATACAGGATTGTTTTTGCACGTCCGAGAATTAAACAATACAAAAATGCGCCCAAAAACGAAAGCGCAAGGCAGACGGGGTGCATAAAAAACATTGAAAACGTTATCACAAGCGCAAAATATACAAAGCCCGCAACGGGGTGGTATTCCTTAAACTCGTTCATTTTAATCTCCCATATCAAACGTTATCTCGCATACGTACTTCCACTCGATAATATCGCCGTCTTTTACAAAACACTGCGAGCAGCCGACATTCGGCGTTTTTCCGTTTACGGAATACGTCCAGCCGGAAAAGCCGCCGCAGTCAAATTCGTATATATTGTTTATGCCCTTGACATATGCGCTGTTTGTCGCAGGCGTGTTTACAAATTCCATATGGATTTTATTTTTGCGCATTTCACGCTGTAAAACGTCAAAAACGCTTTCGCCGTCGTTTATCTCGGCTTTTCCCGAATAGATTATTCCGTTTTCGGGTATAAGTTCACGCTTTTCGGGATTAAGCTTATCAATATTTTTCAGTATTTCGTCACAGCGCACCGTAAGAGTGCATACGCTTTTTTTCTCCGGCTTCGGAGCGGTGAATGTCTGCTCTTTGGGCGGAGCGGCAGGCGTCGGGGAAGGTGACGGCGTTAAAGACGGAACCGCCGACGGTACGGCGGACGCCGTAACAATCGGGGTCGGACTGACCGACGGCACGGCGGTTGCCGTGACGGTCGGGGCAGGGTTCGGAGCGGTATCCTTTTTTGAGGGAACAAAAAAGGATACCGCAAGAACAGCCGCTGCTGCCACTGCCGTTATTATTTTTATTTTATGCTTTTTAAAAAAAGTTTTCATTCGTTACAATCCTTTGGTTACAGCGAAAGCAAGGCGTATATCATCTGCGCCGTTTCTTCACGTGTGGTATCCCTTTGGGGGATAAATTTGCCTGTGATAAACGCCGTTATTTTGCTTTTTAAGCAAAAGCTTACGGGCGCTTTTGCCCACTCCGAAACCGAGTTGAAATCGGAATATTCCTTCTCGGCACAGGTTATATCGTCCGTCGTTGTGCCTGCGTCAACACCCGCATACTCTGCGGCACGGGCGGTCATTGCGGCGGATTGCTCACGGGTTATATTTCCGTACGGATTAAATTCCGTGTCCGATACGCCGTTTATTATTCCTGCGCCGTACGCCGCACAGACGCTTTTGTAAAACCAATCGTTTTCGTTCACATCGGCAAAGCCGTTCTCTGCCGTTTTTTCTATTCCGAGCGCACGCACAACCATTGCCGCATATTCGGCACGGGTTACGTTTCCGTGCGGATTAAACTCCGTGTCGGACACTCCGTTTATAACGCCTTTTTCGGCAAGTATTTCTATTGCCGAACGGTAGGGACTGTTTAATATATCCGAAAACCTCGGCGCACGGATTTTTGCAACGGCAGACATATCGTAAAGCTTTGATTTGCCGTTTTCGGCACGCTCAAGCGCCGAGAGCGAATACAATGCCTGTTCGGTGGTCATTGCGTTTGCGGTTTCATCGGATACAACATGCTTAAAGCCGCCGTTTCCGCACGAGAACTGCATAAGATTATCATATAAATTCTTATCCTTTACAAAGCGTTCGTCGCTTAAAGGTATATTAAGCGAGCTGAGTGCGGTAATGACCTGGGCGGTGCTTTCCGCCGATTTTACGCCCCAAGAAACAAATCCGCCGTCCGCCTCCTGCTTGTCCGACAGGCACGAAAGCGCTTTGTTTACGGCTTCTTTTACGTTTGAACGCTCGGTGTACGGGGAAAGCGCCTGCAAAACAACCGCCGTTACGTCCGCATCCGCCGCACCCTCGGACGTGTACGAAAATCCGCCGTCGTCAAGAGCCGAGTTTAATATAAATTCAATATATTTTTCCTTTTCGCCGTTTGTTTTGTAATTTTCGCAGTCAAGAGCGATAAGCGCCCACGCCGCCACATTAACCCCGAACGACGTTACTTTTTCCGTGTCCAAAAGCGGCGTATATAAATTTTTGCCCTTGAAATCGGCGGCATTCATCCCTATTGCCGTAAGCGCAAGGATATAGCGTGGATTTTCAAGGTATTCGGGCGTACTGCCCGAGCCTGTCTGCAAATTCTCGGCATATTTTAAGAAATAGCTTGAATCGACATCATACTCCGAGCGTGCCAGTCCGAAAACCGCCCATTCTCCTCCGATGCTCCCCGAAACGGGTTCGGGCGTGTTTTCGTAAACGTATTGCGCCGTTTTGCGGAGTTCGTCCCCGCTTTTTGACGCCGACGCCGGTATTGATGAAAATATAAGCGACAGAATGACCGCCGCAGATAAGATTTTTTTCATTTGAATATCCTCCTGTTTGTTGTCGGGTATTGTTTTTATGTTCCGCAGTGAAAATCATAAACCGCCGATTTGAAGTGCTTCGCTTTCGCCATTTTCCGCCGCTGAAATTTCGTAGATTGCCGATTTGAGATGCGACGGCGTATGCAGATACTCCGAGCATTGATAATTGACAAGATGCGGATTTTTATTCGCTTTTGCCATTTTCCGTAGCTGAAATTTCGCAGGTTGCCGATTTGAGATGCAACGGCGTATGTTGATACTCCGAGCAAGAATAATTGACAAGATGCGGAATTTTCTCGCTTTTGCCATTTTCCGCCGCTGAAATTTCGCAGATTGCCGATTTGAGATGCGACGGCGTATGCAGATACTCCGAGCAGCGATAATTGGCGAGATGCGGATTTTTATTCGCTTTTGCCATTTTCCGTAGCTGAAATTTCGCAGATTGCCGATTTGAGATGCGACGGCGTATGCAGATACTCCGAGCAGCGATAATTGACAAGATGCGGAATTTCAGCAAGGAAAACGCAAGGAAAATCAGGGAGAAGCCCAATAGACATCCCTGTAAACTACTCCTTGGGGGACTTCCGAATATGAGTTGACGGCGATGTCAATTGTGTAGCCTTTTACCATGCCGCCGCAGTCCTCGGCACGGCGGATTCCGTAGCCGTCAATGTAGACCCAGCTGAGTTTGGGGATAATATTAGGGTCGACGGCGATGGTCTGACCGGGGATTATTTCGCCCGCCCAGGCGGTGCTGTTGCCCCAGACGCCGTTGTCAGCCGAGCCGGGCGTGTAGTGCGTTATTTTGAATTTTCCTATGTATGCGCCGTGGAGCGGTTTTTCCTTTGCCGCCTCCTCCGCCGCAAGGATTTGCTCGTAATTGGGGATAGCGTATGCATTTTCCGCATCGGACACAATTCGCAAATCGGTAGGGATAATCATATTTTCGTCTTGCGGTATGGAAACGGACACCGAGGTGTCTGCCTGGTTCCAGTCAACGGTTAGTCCGAATATTTCCATCGCACTCCTTAGCGGAATCATAAGCCGTGCGTCATCTTCGGCAGTCGCAACACCGTTTAGTGCGACGTATTTTCCTATTGCCACGGCGTCGCCCTCACGGTCTTTGAAATTATAGCGTATGACCGCATTGTCGGCATAAAGCCGCAAAGATGCGGTTATGCTTACGGGCGTAAGCTCAAGCCCGTAATTGTTTATTTTGTTTATCAGCCGTGCGGCGTACCGCTCAATCGGCTTCGGAGAGTTTATATCCGTTTTAAGCGTAAGCTGTGCCGTTTGGATTTCCTGGTTCCAGCTTACGGCCATTCCCGCCGATTCCGCAAATTTCCGTACCGGCACAAGGGTTATATCGTTGCGGCAGATCGGGCCGTTTTCGCCGAAATCGATTTGCTGTGACGAGTTGTCCGCAACTGCGTTAAGGGTTATTTTTATATTGGGCTGTGCGTATGTATTAATCGTTCCGACCACGGCGATAACCACTATGGCAAGCGCCGCAGTCTTTTTTATTCGATACATATTTATAAGTCCTTTCTTATTTATAATTGTAGTACACCGCTACGTCGGCGGCAGTTCCGTCAATTATTCTTACAAGCGCATAGGCAAAGCCGTCACATTCGTTAAGGTTTATTCTTTCGCTGTCGTAAAGCTTCGGAACAAACGTTGTCGGAATATCCGACACGGACGATGCCGTTATATCGTACGGGCGTGCGCTTTTGCAAAGATACACAACGGTTTCGGGTTCAAGCGCTATGTCCATAAGCTTGTCCGTTTCGCCGCTTTTGTTCATAAGCGTAAGGCTGTTTTTCGTCCTATCCGCAATAATGCCGAACGCATACATATATTTTTCGGAATTTCGTCCGCCGTACTGCGCCGCCCATTGGGTTTTCAAACCGCCCACATTATTATTATATGCAAACAATTTTTCAAAATTTACCCCGTAATCGGCGCCGTCAAGCGCAATATTGTAATTATCGGGGCGGTATATAAAGTCTATGCGTGAAAATTCCGTTTTCGGAACATTGTACGATATGCGGAAAACGTCGCCTTTTTGCAGAGCGGAAGCGTCACTGCCGCTCAATTCGAGATAATTCTCAGGAGCGGACTCGATTTTTACGTCCTTTTTAACGAGAAACTCCGTCTTTTTGCCCTGATACAGCGCCTCAATGCTGTACATATCCTCGTCCTCGCCGTAAACGGAGGAAACATCAAGGCAGACGGCGAACGCATTGCGTGCGTCCTTTTCGGACGGATACTGCGCCGCTTTTTCGGTAAGTTCCGACACCGACTCGGCTTTATCGTACCAAACAGTTTTCTTCATATCCTTATACTTATCGGGAAGCTCTATAAAATCGCTTTCCGTTTTGAACAGCTTGGAAAACACAAGCTGTCCGTTATCGTAGCACGATACAACGGCGTTTTTTCCGCTCTCAACGCTGTACCGTGCCGCAAATGCCGTTACGGGCAAGAGCAGCAGCACAAGCACTGCGGCGGTTATTTTCATTTTCATAATCTTTCCTCCTTAAAGGCTCGATATATACGATGACACAAACTGCTTTGCGCATCTTCCGTTTCTGCCGCCGTAATTCATCTGCCATACGACCGCCTTTTTTTCGATTTCGGCGTTGATTTCCACGCCGTGCTTTTTGAGCATATGCGCAACTATATTCAAAAACTCCTTCTGATTGGGAGCGGAGAACACAAGGCTTATTCCGAAACGCTCCGAAAGCGACAGCGTTTCCTGCATCTGATCATTTCGGTGCATATCGTCGCCCTGGCGGTCGGACAGCGTTTCCTTTACAAGGTGTCTGCGGTTCGAGGTTGCGTACACAAGCATATTATCGTTTTGCGCCTGCAACTGTCCCTCCATTGCAATCTTTAACGATTTATACTCCGGCTCCTCCGCCTCAAACGACAAATCGTCAAGGAAAAGTATGTATTTATGCGGTTTTTCGGAAAGCGTTTTTGCAAGGCACGGTATATCCTTTATATTCTGTTTCGGCAGTTCGATAAGTCTTAGTCCGTCCTTTGCAAACATCTTCAACAGCGCCTTGACCGATGAGGATTTTCCCGTTCCTCTGTCGCCGAAAAGCAGTACGTTATTCGCCTTTTTACCGTTTACAAACGCTTTTGTGTTATCAATAAGCGTCTGCTTCTGATAATCTATGCCGATAAGTTCGTCAAAATCGGGCATATCAACGGACGGTATGCCGAAAAGTCCGCCGTCATACTTGAAGGCGTAATACTTTGCGGTCACTCCGCAGCCGAGCTTTTTATAATGCTGTATAAGGTTGTCCAAAAGTTCCTCCGCCGACTCCGACTGCGTAAGTTTTAAAATCGAGTTTACATATTCTCCGCAAAAGCCGGTATCGTTTCCCGAGGGGGTATATTTAAGCTGTGCCTTATACAGCGATTTGTATATCTGATTAATATCACGCTTTGCAAGGCGGTACAAATCGTTCCCGATTTTCTTTCCCGACTGCGCAAGATGCGAAACGATATTCTCGTCATTCGCCAGCTTTGATGACACATACTCGCATATGCTGTCCGAGGTTATGCCCTCCGTTTCGGCAAAGCGGACGATACGCTTCATAACCTCCAGATCGTTTTTTTCCGTTATTCCCTGTATGCAGGGGTCGTTTAATATATTATCAAAAATCAGTAAATCCATTTTAAATCACCCTTTTGTATAGTTTGCCATTTTACATTATAGCACAAAGCTTTTAAAAATGCAAATAACCCTTGTTTTGAGTATACAACATAAACTGCCGTTTTGTCAAATTCGACAATTTTTGCAGAGTTTTTTTGGAGCGCAATAATTTATTTTCTGCACTTATCCCACCGTTTATTCACACGGTGTGGATAACTTTTTTGCTCCGCCATATACGAAAAAACCGCATAAATATGCGTTTTTTTACTCCATACACTTTTTAATCCACAATTATACTCTTTTTATGGGTGGAAAAACACAGAATTATGTAAAAATAATATGTAAACCTCAAAAAACCGCATAAACACGTCAGGTTGTCCACTGTTTATAAACTGCGCATACCGTGGATAACTCCGTGGACGGCGTGGATAACTCGCAAAAAACAGCTTGTCTATGCGGATTTTACCGTGGATAACTTATTTTTTTCCATGTTTATACATTGTTTATAATTTTTCATTGGTTTACATAAAATCCCAACGAGAGGTAAACCGAATATATTTTTGCAAAAAGAAAGGGCAGAGTAAAAATATTTTACTCTGCCCAACATTATTATTTTATTGTATCCGTTCCCATATATTGAACAAGCGCCTCCGGAACGGTTACCGTTCCGTCCTCGTTCTGGAAGTTTTCCAAAATTGCGGCTACCGTTCTTCCGACAGCCAGTCCCGAACCGTTTAACGTATGCACGAACTGTGCCTTGTCCTTTGCGGTTTCCTTGTATCTGATATTTGCACGGCGTGCCTGATAATCCTCAAAGTTTGAGCAGGAGGATATTTCAACATATCTGCCGTAACTCGGCATCCAAACCTCTATATCGTATGTTTTTGCCGATGAGAAGCCTAAGTCGCCTGTCGAAAGGCATACAACCCTATATGGGATTCCGAGTCCCTGCAAAAGCTTTTCGGCGTCGTTTGTAAGCTTTTCAAGCTCATCATAGCTGTTTTCCGGCTTTACGAATTTAACAAGCTCTACCTTGTTAAACTGATGCTGTCTTATAAGACCTCTCGTGTCACGTCCGGCGCTGCCTGCCTCGGCTCTGAAACAAGCCGAATATGCGCAGTATTTTATCGGAAGCTGCGCTCCGTCAAGGATTTCGTCACGGTGAAGGTTGGTTACGGGCACTTCTGCCGTAGGTATCATAAAGAAATCGTTATTCTTTATATTATATGCGTCCTCCTCAAACTTAGGAAGCTGACCCGTACCCGTCATTGACGCTCTGTTTACCATATACGGCGGGAAAATTTCCGTATAGCCGTTATCGGTGTGCGTGTTTAAGAAATACTGAATAACCGAACGCTCAAGTCTTGCGCCGAGTCCTTTATAGACGGTAAATCTCGTACCGGCAATTTTTGTACCGCGCTCAAAATCGAGAATATCAAGGTCTGTTCCGATGTCCCAATGCGCCTTGAATTCAAAATCAAACTCTCTCGGCGTGCCCCATTTGCGCATTTCCTTGTTTTCCGTATCGTCCTTGCCGATAGGGCAGCTTGAATTGGGGATATTGGGTATTCTCAGCATAAAGTTTCTGAGTTGTTCGTCTATGTCACGGACTTTTTCGTCATCGGCTTTTATCTCGTTGCTTAATTCCTTCATTTCTTTGAAAAGCTCGTCCGTATTTTCGCCGGCTTTCTTCATTGCAGGAACTTTTTTGCTTATTTCGTTCTGCTTTGCTTTCTTCTGCTCAACATCAGCCAATAAATCTCTGCGCTGTTTGTCCAGCTCGATTGCGGGTGATATGTCGAGATCGTTACAGCGGTTTTTCAGCGCCTCTCTTATTCTGTCGGGGTCTTGTCTTAAAATTTTTATGTCTAACATTTTTATTTATCCTTTCTTACTTTTGTATTTTATCATAAACAGCTTTCTGTTCCTCTGTAAGCTGTTCATAATTTATCGAACTTAAAACGGTGTTTAATGCTTCCGCATCGTTTCGGAGCTTTGCGTCATACGCACTGAACAGCAGAGCGTCGTTTGCCTGCCCCTCCGTGAGCTTTTCGATTTCCTCGGTGTTTTTCTCAAGCTGTGATTTCAGCTCGGAAACCTCCTGCATAAGCTTTGCATTTTCCTCGCTTACAACCGCCGCCTTTTCCGGTATGCTTGCCGCCGTCTGAACAGGCGCCTCACTGCTTATCGGGGGCTGACTTTTCTGCACCTTTGTCTGTCCGAAAAACGCAAGTATTATAAGTATTACCGCAACAAAAAATATGAGCGCTGTGTACAGAAAAAGGGATTTGTTACCGTGGTTATTTTGTTCCATTATTATCACCTGATTTCTTTGCCGCTTCAAGCGACTGTTTTTCTTCGTCCAGAAGCACCGTCGACGCACTTCCTCCGCGTATCTCACGGACATACATATTGCACGAATTGTGTCCGTAAAGCGAGGTGAGAATAACGCCGTCATTATCGCCGTTCAACAGCGTGAGCGCAAAGCTGAGCTTTCCGGTCACATCATCAAATGCGTCAAAATTCACGGTTGCGGTTTTGTGGAACGATTTTCCGCTTTTGCGCTCACATTCCGCAATGCGTGACGACATTATTGCGTCCGAGGACGAGTTTATCGTTTTTGCCAAATTGTCCACCTTTTCATAATATTCCTTAAGGACGCTTACAAGATCCCCGTCATCGGAATAATCGAGCAGAGTGTTAATGCGTGAGGAGTTTATCATAATCAGAATAAGACATATGATAATCAGAACAAGCATTATGGCAAGAGCAATCATAAATAGAAGTGTTGTATTCATATTTTTCTCCATTTCTGCAATGCAGTTTATTCGGTTTTATGTAGTTTGTACCGCTTGACTTTGGCGGCGTCGGGCACTGCCCGCTTATCCTAACGTAGGAAAGAAGCAAGCAGGTCGCTTTCTGTTCGCCGCCGACGTATGCGATACTTCAAGGCGAACAGGAAGATGAGATGCGCCGCTACGCTTACTCTAACGTGAGAAAGAAGCAAGCAGATTGTCGTTCTGAAACACGACGGCGTATGTAGATACTCCGAGTGTTGATAAACGGCGAGATGCGCCGCTTATTTCTCACGTTACGTTTAAGAGGGTTAAAAGCCTTTCTAAATCATCATTGCCGTAATATTCGATCTCTATTCTGCCTTTGCGTGCGGTGTGTGATATTTTGACCTTTGTGCCGAGGGCAGAGGACATTTTTTCGGATATGTGCTCTATTTCAATGTCACCGGCGGTAGGCTCTTTGGGCGCTTTTTTCGGGCGCTTTTTGCTTAATTGCTTTGCAAGCGCTTCAGCCTGGCGCACATTCAGACTGCCCTCCGTAATGCGCTTTACAAGCGCTTCACGTATTTCGGGGTCCTCCACCGACAGCAGAGCACGTGCGTGTCCGCTCGAAATCATACCGTCCGCAACCAAATCACGTGTGCGGTCGTCAAGCGACAGCAGCCTTAGCGAATTTGCAACCGCACTGCGGCTTTTGCCTATCTTCTTTGATATATCCTCCTGGGTAAGACTGAACTTTTCGAGGAGCTGTCTGTAACCGAGCGCTTCTTCTATCGGGTTTAAATCCTCACGCTGTAAGTTTTCTATCAGCGCCAGTTCCGCCGCCTCTTGGGGAGTAAATTCGCCTATAATCGCCGGTATTTCCGAAAGTCCGGCTTTTTTTGCGGCTCTCCAGCGGCGTTCTCCGGCTATTATAAGATAATTTCCGTTCTTTCCTGCTGTTACGGTTATCGGCTGTATAAGCCCATGCTCTTTTATAGACTCCGCAAGCGTTTCCAGTTTTTCCGCATCAAAAACTTTTCTCGGCTGATCTTTATTCGGCTCAACGCTGTTTATCTTAAGCTTTGTTATTCCTCCGCTTTTTTCCGGCTCCAAAAGTTCGGCGGCTGTGCCTTCAAAAAGTCCGTTCAGACCTTTGCCGAGTCCCTTTTTTGCCATAAGCATACTTCCTTTCGATTTACATAAATGTTAGTTTTTTCTTATAATTTCTTTTGCAAGAGCCATATATGCGTCCGCACCCTTTGATGTACGGTCGTATTTTATTATCGGCTCGCCGAAACTTGGCGCTTCCGAAAGGCGTACATTTCTCGGAATTACCGTTTTGTATACCTTATCGGGGAAATACTTTTTCACTTCGTCAAGAACCTGTATCGAGAGGTTTGTTCTGCCATCGTACATTGTACCCAGAACGCCCTCTATTTCGATATTCGGATTGAATTTCTTCTTAATTATACGTATCGTCCCGATAAGCTGGCTGACACCCTCGAGCGCATAATACTCGCACTGAACGGGAATAAGCACCGAGTCTGACGCAGTAAGTATATTAATGGTAAGAATACCGAGCGCCGGGGGGGAGTCGATTATTATAAAATCGTAATCCGCCTTCAGTTTTTCGGTCACATCTTTTAAGAAATACTCACGCTTTTCCTCATATGCAAGCTCTATCTCAACCGCCGACATATTCGGAGACGAGGGGATAACGTATAAATTGCTGTATTTTGTTTTTATTACCGCCTGTTTTGCTTTATCGGGATCGTCAAGGCAATCGTAGATTGTAAGCGAATGTTCGGTTATGCCGACTCCGCTTGTTGCGTTGCACTGGGGATCGCAGTCGATAAGGAGCGTTTTTTTGCCCTCGCAGGCAAGACAGGAGGAAAGATTTACGGAGGTGGTTGTTTTGCCGACTCCGCCTTTTTGATTTGTAACGGCAATTATTTTGCCCATATTGTTCTCCGTTCCGCCGCCCTTGCGGCATTGTGGTGTGATGAGTTATATTTGGAGCGCAGCTCTTAAAAGTTTGCAAAGCAAACTTTTCTTCTGTTCGGCACTCTCGCCGAACGGACTATTATATTGTGAGTAAAAATGCTTGCTCGCAAGGGCATTTTTACGACTCAATACAATGTTATGAAGTCGGACGTAGTCCGAAAAGAGCATAGCTCTTGAATATTTGCAAAGCAAATATTCCTTCATAACTATTATAACATATATTTTTAATTTGTAAATGTTTCACGTGAAACATTCTATAAAAATTAAAAATTGAAACATTCGTGTAACATAAAAAGCGCAAATTCTGTATATTTTTTTGGTTTTTTACAATAATATAATAAACAGAAACTGCGAAAGGATTGTTGCAAAATGAAAACAGCAAATCGGCTGAAATCTATTTTTTGGTTTGAAGAACCGTCATACAGGACGGAATTTTCGATAAATGACCCAAGTTCCGCCACGGCGTATGATGTAAGAGACGAAAAACCGCCCGAAAAGGACGTATATGTTACGGACAGTATTGATGAAAGTCTTTCATATATAAAGCAGCGTTTTTCCTATCCTTTGAACAATGACGTGGTTATCCGTGAACTGCGCCTTAAAAAGGGACGGCGTGCGTTTGTGATATTTATAGACGGAATGGTAAACACCGACCACGTCGATGAAGCAGTAATAAAGCCTTTGCTTATGCTTCCGTACTTTTCGGACGAGGAAATATACAAATATGATGATGAAATAAGCGAAAAATTTGCCGCACACTCGCAGGCAATGATCACGCAGAGCATGGACAGCATCGCCGAGGAAATCAATTTCGGCAGTTGCGCCGTGTTTGTGGACAAAATCCCCAAGGGATTTGTCTTTGATGTGCGTGAATGGGGACACAGAAGCATAGACAAGCCCGAAAACGAGCAGTCTGTCTACGGTCCGCAGGAGGCTTTTGCGGAAATGCTCCGAAACAACACCGCTCTTGTGCGAAAAATAATAAAAACGGAAAAATTAATTGCCGAAGGCGTAAAAATCGGAACGGTATCGCAGACAAGAGGAGTTTTATTGTATATAAGCGATATTGCAAATCAAAATCTTGTGAACGAAATACGGCGGCGCATAAACGGAATAACAACGGATTATGTCATTTCGATCGAAGAAGTTGAAATGATGCTTGAAGAAAACACCTTTATGGCAACAACGCAAATAATAGGCACGGAGCGCCCCGACAGGGTGGCACGTGCGCTTACCGAGGGACGTGCGGCGCTTATTTTAAACGGCAGTCCGAGAGTTCTTATAATGCCGTCAACAATTTTTGAGATGACGCACGCCGTTTCCGATGATTATTTAAGAGTGCCTTATGCGAATTTGTCACGCATACTGCGGCTTATGGGAATGTTTATTGCGCTGTTGTTTCCTGCGCTGTATCTTGCTGTTACACTGTATCACTATGAGATAATACCGACATACCTATTGTATTCCATAAGTGCGGCACGTGAAAATGTGCCGTTTCCAAGCCTTCTGGAGCTTTTATTAATGGATTTTGCGTTTGAAATGATACGTGAGGCAGGACTGCGTATGCCGGGGGTAATAGGCTCAACGCTCGGAATTGTGGGCGGACTTATTCTCGGTCAGGCGGCGGTAAGCGCAAAAATAGTAAGTCCGATAATGATAATCGTAATCGCAATAACGGGCATAGGCTCGTTTGCAACGCCCGATTATTCGCTTAGCTGGACGCACCGAATACTGCGGCTTTGCTTTATTTTTGCCGCCGCCGTAATGGGATTTTACGGAATAGCCGTCGGAGTGTTTGCATACGGGATATACCTCGGACAAATAAAAAGCTTCGGAATACCGCTTTTATCGCCGCTTCCAAGAGCAGGGAGCAGAAGTGTGAGCAATTCGCTTTTTGTAAACCCAATATGGAGAAAAGAAAAACGTCCGGCATATCTTCACACCAAAAACTCAAATGAAGAGCCGAAAATAAGCCGAAAATGGAATATAAAACGCCGTTAAAAATAAATGTTTCACGTGAAACATTTTGAAAGGAAATTAATATGCTTCGCAGAAAAGAAATAACAAGCCTGATGATAAACACTATTTTTGCAAAAATTCTTCTGGTGTTTCCAAGAACGTATATAATAAACAGCGGAAACGCCGCATGGCTGCAAATGCTTATAAATGCAGTAATCGTGCTTATTGTGTTTTTTATAACGTTTTCCGTATACAAGGAAAAGAAAAATATTATCGAAATTGCTGCCGAAAAGGGTGGAAATTGGTTCAAAATACCCGTAGGAACGCTGTTGTTTCTGATTTTGGCAACAAATTTCGTTTCGATAATAAGAATTTTCCCCGAAACTATAAACATTGTGCTTTTAAAAGAAACTCCCACAACGCTTATTCTTCTGCTTTTTGCTATTGCAGCGGCATTTGGAGCATATATGGGTATAGAATCAATTTCACGCATACACTATCTTTTTCTGCCGATAGCCGGAACGGTGCTTGTTCTGTTTCTTATTATGCTTTCTCCGTACTATAAGACGGAAAATCTTATGCCGATTTTGGGTAACGGCACAAAAAATCTGTTTTTATCGGGGTTTAAAACAACGTATCTGTTCTCGGACATAATACTTTTGTATATATTAATGCCGTTTTCCGATACGCTTTACGATATTAAGCACGGCGGACTCAAAGCAATTATAATAAGCGGTGCGGCGGCATTCTTAACTTTGCTGTCCTACTGCCTTATTTTCCCTTATCCGCTCTCGGAAAATTTCGTTTTTCCCGTGTATCAGCTTACAAAAATGGTGCATTTAAGTACATTTTTTAACAGGTTTGAGGCTTTCTTTCAATTTATATGGACTATTATGATACTGCTGTACTCGTCATTCTATATATATGCGATGTGTTTTGTTCTTCAGCAGACATTTTCTCTAAAATATTACAAGCCGATGATACTGCCGGTTGTAATTACGCTCTGCTCGTTCTCTCTTTTACCGGAAAACACTCAAACCGTAATGGCGGCGGATAAAATAGTTATGCTTGCGGTATCGATCGCAGTTCTTATACTACCGTTTATTTTCGGACTTATGACAAAGAAAGGAATACAAAAATGAGATTTCTGAAGCTTTTTCCGATAATCTGCTTTACGCTTATGCTTTCGGGTTGTTTCGGCAACGAGGTAAACGACGTTGCGCACGTTGTTGCGCTCGGATTTGACAAATCCGAAACTCCCGACAACTACAAAATAACAATACAATTTGCAAACCCGACTCAAATAAGCGGCGGTGCGTCCGAGGAGGGCGGAAAAAGCGGACCCGATATAATCGAAAACGTGGTTGTGGAAGCGCCTAATATGTATTCGGCAATAAATACCGCAAATCATATTGTGAGCAAGAAATTTTCATTGTTTCACACGAAAATCTTTGTAATTTCGGAGGAGGTCGCACGAAACGGTCTTGGCGATCTTCTGGATACTCTTTCAAGAAGCGAGGAAATCCGTCCCGACGTGTATGTTGCCGTATCGCTCGGCGAGGCAAGCGAATATCTCACCGAAGTAAAGCCGATTGTGGAGCTTAATCCTGCAAAATACTATCAGCTTACCTTTGACAAAAACGACTTGCAGGGTTTTCCGCGCTGTACAATGCAGGATTTTTTTGTGCTTGAAAATCTCGACTATGCGGACGTTGCCGTACCGCTTGCCGGAGTTATGGAATCTGAAGAAAATAACTCCGAAAATGAGGGCGGCTCGGAGCAGGAG
>CAKSPN010000006.1 GCA_934481375.1 uncultured Clostridia bacterium | reverse complement strand
TTTTGACACTTCAAAATCCAATCAACGGAACTTTCGATTTTTTCATACAGTAATTTTGAAAAAAGTGATATATCACTTTTTTCGCCTGTCGGCAATACTTTGCCGACAGGCTCATTTTCTTTTAATTAATCCGTTATATCCTCATCGGTTTCTGCGGCGGCGGACTTTTCCGCCTCCTTTTCAAAATTCACGCCCTCAATATGGATATTAACCTTTTCCACCGTCATACCCGTCATGGTTTCAACATTATTTTTAACGTTTTCCTGTATTTCCCACGCAAGCTCCGGAATTCTTACGCCGTAATCCACTATGATATAGAGGTCGATAAGCACGGTGTTTTCCGTTATTTCCGCCTTAACACCTTTTCCCACGCTCTTTTTTGCGCCGAATTTTTCGGCAATGCCCGTTGCGAACGAGCTGTACATACCATGCACGCCCTCTATCTCGGACGCAGCCATTCCGGCTATGGTTGAAATAACCTCGCTTGAAATTTTGATGTTTCCTATCTCCTCGTCGGACTCTGCCTCGCTTTTTGCGGAGCTTACTATTTCCTCCTCGGATATTTCTGCGTTCCTTACCATATCTTCATCCATTTTGTAATCCTCCTTACAATAAAAACACAAAAATCAAATGTTTATTTTATTATAGCAGAAAAATCACTTAACTTCAACTATTTTTATGTTTTTTGCAGATATTTTAAGATTATCCGCCGCAATTTCCGTAAGCTTTACGACGTCGTCCTCTGAAAATCCCTCTTTGCGCACGGTAACGGTCGCCTTATCCTCATCGGCATACACGCATATTTCGTTATATCCCTTGGACTTTGCAACGCTTTCTATCTGATTTTCCTTTTCCACATTCTGCGCCTGGAGAATTATCTTATCGCCCGCCTTTTTGCGGATTTCCTCGTCAAAACTGTTGTTGCCGGCGGTTTCGTTTAAGATTTCAAGCGCTTTTGAGCGTGATTTTTCCTTATCGAGCCGTGCCTGCTCGAAATATCCGCTGTCGCCCGAAACCGTTTCGACATTCTCCGAGGTCTGCTCCGCACCGCCGTTTTCCTCAACCTCCTCCGTTGAATTTACATACTGCGCCTCGCCGAGCTTTTTGCCTGTTTCGACATAGCTCTCGCCGTCACGGACATTCACCGTATCCTGATACGACCAGTTCAGATACCCTGCCAGTCCTATAAGCACCACCAGTGACGCCGCAATTATTTCTTTCTTCTTTAATACCATCATATGTACTACCTCCTTACTCTTTACTTCGGCAGATGCAAACTCTGTATTCCGGAATGTCGAGGGCGGCAGTTACCGCCTCCGTAAGCTTGCGTTTGACCGCCGCACTTTCCGCCCCCTGTGCCGTTACGACCACACCCTTTACCTTAGGGTACGTTTCCTTGACCACCATAGGCTCCTCGCCGGACATAACCGCCTTTTTATCCTCGCTTGAGCGTATTCCGTCCGAGGAGGCGGTTTTTACTTCATATGCTATATCCTTTTCGGCTGTGCCGTAGTACGTTATCATAACGCTTACCTCCCCGGCGCCCTCTATATCGGAGAGGATTTCGCACAGCCTATCCTCCTCGCTCGCCGCCGCAACGGTTTTTTCCGCTTTCGGCTTTGTTTTCACAAGCGACGGAAACAGCATAATTATAACCCCAATTATTATTATTATTAAAATAAGCCTGTTATTCTTGTTTTTGAAAAATTTGAGTATTTGTTCACCGTTCACTTACGATTGCCTCCTCTTTTACCCCGTACACCTCGCAAAGCCGTATAATCTGCGCACTTGTGAGCCGTCCGCCTTTTATTTTTATCTTTTCTATGCCCGTTATCTCGTTTTTTTCGTTTATTGCAACCGATGCGGCGGCGGTAACCTTTATGCCAAACTCATCATAAAGCCGTTTTGAAATATCCTCGCCTATGCTTTTTGACATTTCCTCACGGATTATTTCCTCCTGCATTTCATAGCCGTAATCCGCACCCGTTTCGATATATTCAAAACCCTTGAACATATCCGCCTTTGAGAACTTCGCTATCGGCGCTATGATACAGCTTATAACCACCAATCCCGTTACGACGCCTATATATTTGCGCCATTTATCCGGCGACAGCATAGACGCAAACGACGACAGCACCGCCGCACCGATTATCGAAAGTATGTACTCCTTCATACCGTACCTCCCGTTGCCGCTATGATAATTCCTATGTTTATCATAAACAGCACCGCCGTCATAACCACCGCCGCAAACACGGACGTTATCGCCTCTGACATCTCCCAGAGCATTTTGCTTATACGGCTGTCGGTGAGCGGTTCGGCGAGCGCCGCAGTGATTTTGAGCATAAACTGCATTATTATTATCTTCACTATCGGTACTGCGCAAATAACGCACAGCGTTATTATGCCCGAAACGCCGACGGCGTTTTTCATAAGCTTTGTTCCGCTCACCACCGTTTCGAGCGTATCAGATAAGAACGTTCCCACAACGGGAACCATACTTCCCACCGCAAATTTTACCGCTTTTGCGCCGACGGCGTCCAGTGCAGGTGCGCTGAAGCCGTAAACGGCGCTTATTCCGGTGAATATCGTTATTATCGCCGCCATAAGCCACTTTGACAGCGACCGCACCACCTTTGTGAAGTTTGAAATCTGCATTTTGCTGTTTATATTGCCTGCAACGGACAGCACCGCACCGAACGTCATAAGCGGAATAAGGCAGGTTTTTATAACGAGCGAAATTATGTAGACCGATGCGGAAAACACCGGCTGAAAGGAACTTGCCGCCGTTATTTTTCCGCAGGCGATAAGCACCGTCATCAAAAGCGGCGAGAGCTTGTCCGTAAAAAGGGACATTGTTTCGACCGCCGCCGTACCGCACGAGAGCGCCGCATTGAAACAGCGCAGTGCCGCCGTACTCATCAGCGTAAAACAGGCGAAAAACGCCGCCTCGCCGCTGCCCTTTTCGCCGAAGGAGCTTGTAAGCACGTTCACTATCCCCGACATAGCCGCCGCAGACAAAAGAATTACTATCTCGGACGCACTGCTTTTTATTTCCTTAACAAGCATATCGCCGATGGCGTTTAATATTTTTATCGGGTTTAAGCTCAAATCCCCCTCCGCCGTCTGCGTTACCGTTTGGTTAAATTCATCATAGCCGTCAAGCTTTGGCACATCATATGCGCTCACGCCGACAGGCAGAAACAACACAAATATTATTACAATTAAAATCCTTTTCATATCAGGTTTACCGCATCTATGCAAGCGTGAAGAAAATCGGAAATTATGGGGAGGGTAAGCCCCATTATGCAGATTTTCCCCGCAAGTTCCGTTTTCATTGCTATTGCGTTTTCGCCTCCGTCGCGCAGTATTTCCGCTCCGAACTGCGTAATATACGCAATCCCCACCACCTTAACGACCGCCGTAAAATACGCAACATTTATCCCCGTTTCCCTAATCAACCCGTCAAGTCCGGCGATTATACCGCCGAGCATATCGGCGGCAAAGGCGAAAATCACCGTAACCGTCACCAGTCCCGAAAGCACCCCGAACGCACGGCTGTACTGCCTGACGGTAATCGTCAGAAGTCCGCCGGTAAGCGCCGTTAAAATAATCTTTACTATCATAAGCTGAAAATGTCCTTTATCTCCGTAAAAAATCCGCCTATTTCACGTGTTATTATACACATAACGCCCACAAGTCCCGCTATGGTTAACAAAAGCGCAATATCGTCACGCCCCGCCTTTGACAAAAGCTGATTTATCACCGCAATGACTATGCCTATCCCGGCTATTTGGAAAATTAAATCTATGTTCATACTCTTACCCTCAAATAATTACCAGAACGATAAACAGTCCCGCAAGCAGACCGCCGTTACGGTACATTTTGCCCAGGCGTGCGTACTCATTCTCCGCCGCCGACTGCTGTGCGTTCACAAGCTCTCTTATGTACGCCGTATGCTTAAGCTGATTTTTTGAATCGGTCATTCCGAGCTTTGCGCAAAGCATAAGCACAAGCTCACGATCCGCCTCCGTAAGCGGCATGGGATTGTTCAGCACCGCATACGTCCACGCTTTTTTTATCCCGTATTTTTCTATACGCTCGGCGGCGTCCTTAAAAAGACCACGGGTGCGTGTGTTTTTATCAATATTCAAAAACGCACGCTTTAAATCGTTTGCGGAAAAGGATATTTCCGTTTCCAGCTGCAAAAGCGCCGCCGATATATTTTTAAGTGCGTTGCACCGTCCTTTAAGCTCGTTGCTTCGGCGCATACCCAGGTATGTGCAAGCCGAAAATATCACAAGCGCACCGATAAGTTTAACAAGCATCAGAATCACCCTTTTTACACTGTATTTCCTCTACCGTACCCGCACCGCACCGTCTTGAAAGCACTATCAGCGTTTCAAAAAACGGCATTGCGCCCGAAAGAGCCGTGCGGCGCTCTATCTGCTTTATTCCGCTGCCGTGAACAGTGGTTACTATTTTTACTCCGCTGTTTATTATCCGCCCGATTGCGGCTGCGTCGCTTTCTCTGCCGATTTCGTCCGTTACTATTACTTCGGGCGCCATTGAGCGGAGCATCATAAGCATACCCTCCGCTTTCGGCGTTCCCGAAAGCACGTCCGTGCAGGGTCCCATATCAAACGCCGGTCTGCCCTCATGCATTGCGGCTATCTCGCACCGCTCGTCCACAACGGAAACGTTAAATCCGCCGTAAGATATATTCCGTGTCAAATCACGCAAAAGCGTGGTTTTGCCTGCGCCGGGCGGTGAGATTATAAGCGTATTTTTTACCGTTCCGTCCGCAATAACGCTTGATTTAACCTTGTCCGCCGCTCCCGTAACCTCACAGGCAAGGCGGTAATTTAGTCCCGATATATCCTTTAAAAAGCTGATTTTACCGTCCGTTATAACGCCTCTGCCGCATATTCCGATACGGTTTCCGCCGCCTATGGCGATATATCCGTCACGGATTTCCTCCTCTGCCGAATACATAGACGATTTAACGGCAAGCTCCAGAGCCTCGTCTATATTCGCGCGGGTGACTTTTACCGCTCCCGACGCATCGCTCACAAGCACACCGTGACGGCTCAGATAATACCGCCCGTCGGGATAGCAAAGCGTAAGCGCTTTGCCGAGCCGCATACGTATTTCATATGCGTCGGAAAGATTTATATTATACATATACCGCCGTATCTGCGGCGGCATATACGAAAGAATATCGTTCACCGACGTTACGGTTTCACAGTTTGCCACAAACATCACAAAACACTCCTTTGTACAATCACATTTATTTATTATTATCCTATTAAGCACGTCCGAAAAATATGACACAATAAAAATCCGAAACCAAACATCGTAAATTATGCACAGACACCGCCCAAAATCAGCGCCCCACGCCGTAGGGCAGGGGCTTGCTCCTGCCGAAACACACACCGCACGGGATAACGTTTCGGGGCGATGCGGGCGTCGACCCCTGCCGATATTTATTCACGTTTTTTCACACAAAAAAGCAACTGCAAAAAATCACTTTTTACAGTTGCTTAAAAAATATTTCCGTTTTATTTTTTTGTTATGGTTACTTCGCCCGTTTCACCGTTCCAGTCAACGTCTGCGCCGAGCTGTTCGGATATAAAGCGTATGGGCGTAAATGTTCTGTCGTTTTCGACAAACGCCGGCTGAAGAAGCTTTACTGCTTCACCGTTTACATACGCCGTATCGGAGCCGATAAGGATTTCTATTTTCATATCGTCCTTTGTTATAACTACCTTCTGCTCCCCGCCGAGCCATTCAACCTTTGCGCCGAGGCTCTCGGCAACAAATCTTGACGGCAGCATTGCAGTATCGTTTTTGATAACGGGTGCTACATCATTTTTAACGCCGCTGCCGAATACATTGGCGTCGGTTTTTCCGACGGTAAGCACTATTGTATTCGTCTTTTCGGGCTGTATCGGCTCGGGATCTGCTTTATCCCATTTTGCATACAAGGTAAAACCCTTTGACACGGTTTCGTCAAAGCTGTATTTCTTTGTACACTCCTTATCCGTGTACCAGCCGCCGAACACATATCCGTCACGTGTGGGAGCGGACGGCTCCGTTACAGCGCTTCCTCTTCTAACGCTCTGCGACGCTGTGTTTGTACCGTAATCAAATTTTACGGTGCAGTTTGATGACGCGCCGCCACCGCCGCCGCCCGACGGCTGTGCCTGTGCTTTAAACTTAACTGCGTTATCGCTTCTTAGCATATCACGGAAAAAGCCCTTTTCGTCAATCTGTGTGGTTATATCTTTTACGAGCGACTGCTTAAATTCAAGATATACCTCCGAGCTTGAATATTTATCACTGCTGTTTCCTCTTAAAATCAGATTAATTGTTTTGTCGTCCACAAAGTCAACTCTTTCGACGGAAACTCCGTCTACTCCGACAAGCTGCCATCTTTCACGCCACAAACTCATTCTGATTTCTCTTTCTTCCTCATCTTCCTCGGGGATACCCTCCATAAAATCGCTGAATCTGCCGTTTGTCAGTTTTACAGTGATTACACTGCCGTTTTCTTTGCCTTTTATTATGTCAGACTCCGTTGTAATCTCTGCATTGAACGGTATATACTCATCCTCCGGACACCATTTTGCAAAAATGTCCCAATATGATCTTGCAAGGTTTGGCATCGGACCTAAAACAACCAACACCTCCGGATATGCTCTCTTATAAGCCCAGCCGATAAATATATGTCCGTCTTTCTGCGGCAATGTCTTAGGATAATCTATAAGATCTCTGTCTTTCATATATTCCGATTGATAGTAAATTTCAGAAGCCGGTAAGCCATTTTCATCTTCCGTATCCTCCGTATAATATGTCTGTCTGTACACTCTCGGGTCATAGTATAAAACGTAAGTTCCCGTTTTTTCTGTTGTAAAGTCTACAAAGCTCTCATTTTCCTCCTCCATGTCAACAGGAGTAAGCGTATCGTTTTCGACATAAAAAAGTCTGTAATCTTTTCCTAACAGACTTTTTCCGTCTCCGCCAACTATAGTTAGAGTTCGATCCACCTTTACGCCTATACGTGTTTCGGGAAATTCTATGCTTGCATCTTCAAACTCCATTGTCCATGCAAAAGCTCTCTCGTATTCCCTGCACTCGGATTTCATAGCATCGGTTAACTCGGCTGTATCCATTACTATCGGCTTTGTTTTTCCGCCGGTATCACCGTAAAGACGTGCTACAACGTAGAGACCGCCGCCCTCATCACTAAAATCATACCAGCCATCACCCATGCGTGCCGCCTCCACAGTACTGCCCATTATTAAGCATAACAGAACAGACAATATTATGGATAACTTCTTCATTTCCTATCAACCTCCGTTAAAATTTTAATATATTCTGTCAAGTATGTATATATTCATTACTTTTTCGGATAGTATATGATTTCCTCCGACAGAGCTTATGCCCGTTCCTATACGGAGTTTATACACATTTTTCTCGTCAAAACCTCCCTCCGGTGCAGAAACAGATATTTTATTCCCCGATATAGTATATTCGGGAATTACCGTTTCATTATCGGGAGTTACAAGAAAAATATTTCCGTTTACGGACGCAGGATTTACATCTGCGTTAAAGTTTACGTCTATACCTTGATTTTTGTATCCGCCCACAAACGGCGTAACAGCTACGTTTGCCGTCTTTGTAACCGTATTTGTTCTTGTGGTAAGAGTATATGTCGGCGTACACCTTGTTGTTTTTCCGGTAGAAGGTTCTTTTATTACAACATTCAGTAACTGTATTGAAGATGAGTTATCGTCACAGTCGGTAACGTTTACATAAATTTTAACCTCGTCTCCCGGCGATATTCCTGTATCCTTATATGCTTTACATATAAGCGGAGTAAGGTCAAACGGTATTGTAGCCGATTTTCCCATTTCTGTTCCGCCGAGAATTGTAATCTTTCTTGTAGGGTTGTTATTTACCTGACTCCACCTTGCATGATTAAATGCAATTTTTTTATCTCCCAACGCCGCACCGATAGTTACGGCGGGAGTATCGGCTGTTACGTCCGAAACACCGAACGATATTGCTATCTGGTCACGGTCATTTGTATTAAGCTCCACCTCGGCAGTCAACAACGGCGTATAGGTTTTTTCCGGTATTAAATAATAATATACCTGACCTACCGGGGATCTTGAAGTTGAAGCGTTGCTGACCTTGCTCTTGGTTCCGAACGCATCATAAGGAACCCAAAGAAAACCGTTGGTGTAATGATAAGCAAGCAAACCCCATGAGTTGGCTACCTTGAACGCTCCCGTTTCTCCGGCATCATGTCTTCCGTTGTTATTTATATCTACCCAATAATCATCATCATAACCCACAATAGTCATCATATGAGCCTTCTGCTTTGTTGTGTTCATATATCTGCATGCCCATTTTCCGTCTGTTGTTGAGGTTGTGAAAACCAAAGAATCCGCATATGTATTAAAAGAAACTATATATCCGTTAGAAAGAATTTTCTTTATATTGATAATTTCGCCGGTTTCTGCGTCAGCCGTATCTTCGGACGTGAAAAGTCCATACATAATTCCCATGGGTTTATTATATATTGCTTTTTGCCATGCTTGGCTTGTTGCCGCCCATCTTATATAATTAAGTCCGTCCTTATCTTCATGCAGATCGTATACGTTAATATCGGGACAGCCGTAACTTATTATTGCATCTATTGTTTCATATATATCGGTCGGTACATTTTCTCCGGGATTTACAAGCGCATATGTAAAAATAGGCGACATAATATTTTGCTTTACGCTTTCACCCGAACGGGTGCGTGCCTCCAAGCCTCTTGCGGCACACATATTATTAGTCATCTGATAGTAACACAATGACCATGCATTACAGTTATTTAATGTTCCCTGATTGCCTATAGCCGGAAACGTTCTTGACTGACTTACGTCAACAGCGCTTGCGAGCGGAAACTCGCTTGTCTGCACCGCCGCCGCACGTTTTGGTCCCGAAACCGCCTCCTCTTCCGAGAGGACGGATACCTCCCCACCTTTTTCGGCAATCTCTATCGTATCGGTATTTGCGGAAAAGACTGCCGTTTCTGCGCTTACTCTCGAAAGAGCTGTTTCGTTCGGCTTTATTTCCCCGATTTGCGGAGTGTTTTCAAAGAAATGCTGCCACTCCTCGTCTGTCATTTCCGCAAATCCTGCGCCGAAATTTTCGCTGGCTCCGACAGGTCCGTCAAATTCATCCTCCTCGGCAAAAACGGGGAGTGAAATCCGGCAAAGCATTGCCGCCGATAATATAACAGATAATATAAACTTTTTCATAATCAAAAACCTCCCTGCTGAATAGATATAACATCAAACGGTTCTTCCGCATACAAGGTGTATGCTCCGCCGGTCTGCCCATCCTTTGAGTAAACCGCAATGTAATATTGTTTATTTGCTTCAAGGTCTTTGCTTATACGAAAGCTTACATCATTATCCGCCGTCTGCGCGGAGGAAATGAGCGAACAATTTTCATCATACAGCCGTGCCTGAACCTTATCGGTTCCCACTGCCGTTATAATATATGTTCCCGACTCCGACGGTGTGAACGAATACATATCATAATCCGCCGCCGAGCCTATGTTTCCCGGCTTTGCGGCGTTTTTGAGAATTGCCTCAAAACTGCCGTGCGGCACGGGTTTTACGGTATACGCACAGTCTGCGTTTCCCGTCATTTTAAGATAATAATCTTTATTTGCCTCAAGCGAATACAATAAGTATTCGCCCGTCTGCGAAATTGCGCCCAGAGTTTGATTTGAAGAATTGCAAAGCTCTGCGGTTACGTCCGCTCCGGACAGTCTTAAGGCATAAACACCGTTTAAATCGGGTGTAAACTTAATTATATCCGCATCATCTGCGGTATTTATTATTCCGCATACATCTTTGTCTGGCGCAATTGCCTGCGCCTCCACAAAGCTGTCGGAATAATAGTCCTGCGGAGTTGTATGCATTACAATACTGCTCCTTGCAGGAGATATTGTTCCTCTTTCCCAAAGGAACACTCTTGCCGTTGAAACGCCGTCAACCGAGAAATTATCGGAAACCGTACCCGTTACGGTTTGTCCGCCCGGAACGGTTATCGTTTCGCCCTTTTTCACGCCCTTAAAAACGCCGTCAAGCGTATACTGCGCAATGTATGAGTTGAATTTTCTCTCCGACGTACCCGTATTTGTTATCGACACGGACACAGTCAAAGGCTTGTCCGGCAAAAGCACATTCTCGTAATACGAATTATCGTATATAAGACTTACATTTGAGCTTACCGCAATGTTTGAGGTGTTGTTTATTTCAAGAGTTTCGGTTTGGGTCTGCACCTCCGATACGGACGTGTTTTCCGATATTACCGTATCGTTAAGAGGAACAATGCGTATGCTTTCCTCCATATCGTCCCAGTTTGTTATTTCCAGAACCTGAACTCCCGAAAAATCAAAACCGCTCCATTTTCCGCCGTCATATTCCAAAAACGGCCCTATGTAAATTATTTCTTCTTTGCCGTCCGTACATCTGACGGCTTTGATATTGATGTCTGCGCCGGTATTCGCCGATGTTCCCGGACCGGCAATGTCCAATGCGGTGCCCGTTTCCGCAAATGCGCCGAACAGCGCCATACACAAAGCGGAAACAATAAAAATCTTTTTTCCGATTTTTTTCATACCTCGATAGCCTCCTCATAAAATAATAAAAAGGCAAAAGAAGGTTTCCACCCACCGAATATAAGCCAACTTTTGCCCAAAATGAACAAGTTCGCCTCCGATGGCGGTCTGCGTCTGATGATGATAAAACAAATAGTTCCGATACCTACCCCCAAAGAAGTTATCGCCCAAAAGTAGAACATCTGTTTTTTTCGCATCGTGTCGCTTGTCTGTATTATATCACAAAATTTTCCGTTTTGCAACCTAAATTTTGTGATTTTATGTAAAAGTTTATACTATTTTTCGACATCTTTCGACATTTCCCAGCCGTCTATACTGCTGTACTGTATTGCGTGGAAAAGACGTTTTCTGAGACCGGGCGTGGTTTCTTTTTCGATTTGGCGTATAAGGTCTTTCATATACTGGCGCTTTGTCACACCGTTTGCGGGACACGGGTTTGTCACAACGGGGATATTATGGTTTCGCACCGCTCCCCGTATGTCACGTTCACGCACGTATATCATCGGGCGTATCTGAGTTATTCCCGTTCTGTCCAGGAATGTATCGGGCGAAAAACAGTTTATTCTGCCCTCATATATCAGGCTTAGAAAGAACGTTTCCAAAACGTCGTCGTTATGATGCCCGAGCGCAACCTTTTTACAGCCGTTTTCAAGAGCCATATCGTTCAGCGCTCCACGGCGCATTTTTGCGCAAAGCGAACACGGATTGCTCTCTTTGCGTATATCAAAAATTATTTCCTTGAAATTCGTGTGCTTTACCTTATATTCCACACCGAGATTTTCACACATTTTCTCTACGGCGGAATAGTCGGCGTTATATCCCAAATCGAGCGTAAGACCCATTACCTCAAATTTCTTCGGATAATAATGCGACAGCTCCGCAAGCGCATTCAAAAGAACAAGGCTGTCCTTTCCGCCCGAAACGCCGACTGCGATTTTATCGCCCTCGCTTATCATATCGTAATCTTCTATCGCACGCCGTATAAGGCTTACAATCTTTTTCATGTCCGCATTTTTCCTTTCCGCCGTCAGAACATTCTAAATCCCTGCTGTTGGGGAGTGAGCGGCTTTTGCTCCTCCTCATAGCCGAGAAAATCGTTTACCGTTGTTTCGGCTGTTGTATTTTTTACAAGGTCGATTATGGAAAGACGTCCGTCCGCAAAAACACGGAGCATACATTCCGCACCGTTTTTCCTTGCGTATTCCGCCGCACCGTCCGCATCGGCGTCACCTATATAAAATTCGACCGCACAGCCGTTTACACGCAGATTGTACGCCGTATCGTAGCCGAGTCCCTCAGCATTCTTTTCGGCATAAACCATTGACAGTCCCGGTGTGTCGGGAGTTTTTTCTCCGATAATCTCCAGTATTTTTTCAATATCCGCCGCACCGCCGGCACTGCGCCCCGCTCTTTTTCCGCTTATAAGGATTTTTCCGCCCGATGTGCATTTAAAGCGCATTTCCTGCGGTGAAGAAAGCGCCGTGATATACTGTTCAAAGCCGTACAGGCACAAAAGCTCATACGTTTTCGTATCTGCGCTGATTTCGGCAACGACGTCCTCTATGCCGAGCGCAAGGAGCATCTCCAGAGCGGACGAGATAACCTCGGCGTCGGCTTTGGGCGAGCGGCCGGATATAAGCTCGTAACACACCTGCGTAAACTCGCCCCTCGGCTCATCATACACCTTTCCGCTGTACATATACCTTGCCGTGGATTTTTCACAATCCGCAAGGGCAAGCGTCATATCGCTGCGCATTTTTCCGTTTTCGAGAACGGGAAGCTCCGTTTCTCTATAGCCTATTGATGTAAGCACCGTCCATAAGGTGCTTTCCGTTTCTTTTTTTACCGAGCATTTGTCGGGCTGTAGATAGTCAGTCATTGTTTTCCTCCATATTATAATTTAAACCAATGGCGAGATACACTCACCGACGGGAAAGATAAACGAGCGCAGATTGCCCCGTGAAGGCGCGACGATGTATGTGGATACTTCGAGCAGCCGAAAGGGGTGAGATGTGCCGTTAGGTTCTTTGACGGGAAAGATAAACGAGCGCAGATTGCCTCTTAAAGGCGCGACGACGTATACAGATACTTCGAGCGGCTGAAAGGGGTGAGATGTGCCGTTAGGTTCTTTGACGGGAAAGATAAACGAGCGCAGATTGCCCCTTGAAGGTGCGACGACGTATGCGGATACTTCGAGCGGCTGAAAGGGGTGAGATGTGCCGTTTATCTTTTACGTCCTGCTTGGATTTATGTGCACCATACAGTGCTTTATTTTCGGAAATTCTCTTTCCAGTTTGTCGTGAACGTTTTGCGCTATGGCGTGCGCCTCAAAGAGCGTTTGCGAGCCGTCGGCGGCAATTTCCACGTCCACGTATATTTTTGAGCCGAAAAGGCGTGTTTTTAAATCGTCTATACCGAGAACGCCGTCTACCGACAGTATCTCTTTCCGAAGTGCGGCACAGGTTTCATCATCGGCGGCACGGTCGATTACCTCGTTTGTTGCGGAATAAAAAATATCCCACGCCGCTTTTATGATAAACACGCAAATTATAACGCTTGCTATCGGATCGCACACGGGGATACCCATTTTTGCGCCGATTACGCCGGCGAGCGAGCCGATTGACGAGAATGCGTCCGAGCGGTGATGCCATGCGTCCGCCTTAAGCGCCGTTGAGTTGATTTTTTTCGCCGTGTGCATTGTATAATGATACATTGCCTCTTTCACTATAATGGATACAGCCGCCGCAACAAGCGCAAGCGTACCCGGAACCGCCATATGCGAATAATCTCCGCCGATAATCGCACGGATACCCGAAAAGCCTATTCCTATGCCTGTTGCAAACAGAATAACCGCAAGCATTATAGAAAATATATCCTCTATTCTTTCGTGTCCGTACTGGTGTCCTTTATCCGAGGTGCGCGAAGCGATGTTCACACCGGCAATAACCGCAAACGTGCTTAAAACGTCCGATGCACTGTGTACGGCGTCGGATATAAGCGCACTCGATCGGGCAAAAATACCGGCAAAAAGTTTGAATAACGACAGCACAAGATTAACCGCAATGGTTATTACGGAGACCTTGTTGGCTTCTTTTACGCTGTCCATACCATATATCCCCCTTTTTAACTATACTTGTGCAGAGCGTTAAGTTCCCCGCACCAAGGTTATAAAACAAAAGCGCCTGTGGGCAAAAATCCCGCAGACGCTGTATTCTGCTGCTGCTTACCGCAGCCCGGTTTCTCAACTTGATAGCCTCTTATATTATATGTAATATAAGATATATTTGTCAAGTAAAATTTTTATTTTGTAAGCGATACCTCGGCAAAGCAATAATTATCGTTCCACTTGCCGCCGCCCCAGGTATTTGCGCCCTGCGGCAGCCATATGCACTTCTCTTTAAAGAACGACGCCGGCGACGCCGAATATGTTTCGCCCATCTCAAGATGATGCGGTCCGAGCATATTATGCAGATTATTGAAAAATCTTATCCGCACGGTGTTTTTACCCTTAATGAGCTTATCCGAAATATCCGCCGAGAACGGATAGAACAGCATTGAGCCGACATCTTCGCCGTTTACGGATACGTCTATCGCATTTACGCCTTTTTTGTCAAAGCGTATTTCGCAATCGGTGTCGGCAATATCAAACTCCTTAACGAGCGTCATATCGCCCGAAAAGAACGGAAATCCCTGTTGCTCGATATTTTTAAGAGTTACTTTTTCGGGCATTTTTGTAAGTGCAAAACCACCCGTATATCTTGACGCATTGCCGATTTTTTCAAATGTGCCGTTCGTTTTTACCCCGAAGTTTCCGACAAGATAGCACGCTTCGATTTCCATATCATACGCAAGCTTATTTTTTATCGCCTCAAAGAGCAAGCCGTCCTCAAGCTGTTTATAAATTTCCGCCGACTGCTTAAACTCCGTTTCGAGCGTTATCTTATTTTCGCCCTCCGTCACGTATGCGGAAATATCGAGCATTTTAAAGGATTTATCCTTGAAATACTTGTATTCCGCTTGCTTTTCGAGCGTTTTTCCGTTTACCTTTATATCAAAAATCCACGGCGTTTCGCACACGAAATACAGTTCTTCGGGAACATATTCCGCTGTAAAGGTATACTCCTGCTTTATATTTACGGGGCGCTTAAGCGCACAGGCACGGCCCTGGATATTGAGCACATAGCCGTTTTCCTCCTCCAGCTTGCCGTCAAACCAATAACTGCACTTATCGAGCGTTACAATATTCTGCGTACTGCTCTCTATTCTCCATTCGCCCGACAAATCAAGCGGTTTGAGCGGTTTTTCGTCCTCCGCACACTGCGCCGATTTATCGTCAAGCACAAGGATACTGTCATAGGGCATAAACGTGTGCTTTCCGCCAAACGGAAGAATTTCGCCCGTTTTTGCGTCGATAAGCTTGCCGCCCTTTTTGATATTTACCGTGTATTCCTCCGCTGTGGGGTTTATTATGTAATACACATCAAATCCGTCATACACCCGTTTTGTGTACAGCACATCGGCGCTGTCGGTAAGCTCGCCGTTATACGGAATATCCTCCGCACCGATGACTTTGCCGCCGTTTTTCTTAAACTCGTCAAGGAGCTTTTTGGTGCTGTCCAGAAGCATCATATCGGGGCAGGGCGGTATAAGAATTGTCTTGTACGCCATTTCGCCCACAATAAACTTATCGCCGTCGACACGTCCGTGACGTTCGATAAGCGTTTCATCGCCCAGGTGGAACGGAATATGCTTTTTATCAAGCGTGCGCACAAGCGATATGTATTCATCATAATATTTTTCCATATCGCTGTTATCGCCGTCGCCGGTATAGCTCCACACAGTTGTTATCGGGTGCAGTAACAGCACATCGTAATCGCACCTGCCCTCGGACAAAATCATTCCCGTTCTTGCCATGGTGTCGCAGAATATATTATATCTGTCCCACCACGGCTGCTGTGCAAACAGTGCAGGCGGATAATCCCTTTTGCGTATGCCGCGTATGCTGTAGCCCTCAAGATGCTGGCACAAAAGCGACACTCCGTGCGCCATCTGATGCTCGTAAATGCCCTTTAATTCCTCAAAGCTTACGTTATGTCCGCAAAGCGCAAACGTTTCCGAAAGCACCTGCCCTTTGCCCGTCTGCATTGCCGCCGAGCCAAGCTGATACGGTGTAAGATCTGTATTTACCGCACGTCCCAGACAATCCATGCCGGGGATTGTAAAATACTCGTAATGCGGCATAGCGGCTCCATTTGTAAACATCTGACTCAAAAAGTTCTCCTCGCACAGCAGATGACCCGTAAACGCAAGTCCCCGTTCTTCGCACCAATCGTATATTTTTTTGAAAAAGTTCTTTGAAAATAAGTCCGTCACAAGTTTCCAGAATTTTAAGCGTGTTTCCCTGTAACGACCACGGCGCTCGAAAAGCTCATACAAATGCGGATACAGCTCCTCGCCGTACGTCTTTTTGTATTCCTCGGGAAGTAAAAAGCTCCACGGAAGTCCTGCTCTTGAAAGCTGAGGCTCATCGGTAAAAAATCCCGTTATTTCATTTTTGAACTTCTCATAGTACGGCTCGTAAATCTCCTCAATAAACGCATCTGTCACGTCGCCGTCCATTAAATCCACATAAAACGGATTTACTTCATAGTAAAAGCGCTTTCCGTCCACTACCGCAATAGTGTTTTCGCCGTCAGGTTTATCGTCCATGCGCAGATACTTCTGCTGATATTTCAAGCCTTTGCCGTTTACTCTGCCGTCGCCGAAACCGCTCGGCCAGCCGTTTTCGTCATACGCCCATGCGTACATACCGCATTTTTTTGCCTCGTCTGCGGCGGCGCTGACATTTTCAAACCATTCGCCGCTCATATATTCCGTTTGCAGACCGCCCCTTGCGTGCATGAAAAATCCGCCCATTCCGGCTTTGTCCATAACATTTACCTGACGGCGTGTTTCCTCCGTTTCAAGCTTTTCGTTCCATGACCAGAACGGCACGGGACGGTATTTTTTCGGTACGTTTTTAAAATCCATTTTTTATCCTCCTATTTGGCTGTGAATACATCGGCAACCTCGGTAATCGTTATGTACGCCGACGGGTCGAGCGTATGCACCGTTTCTTTCATACGCCCTATCTGAAACCTGTTTATGATAATGTACACCACTGTTTTTTCTGTGTCCGAATAGTATCCTTTTGCGTCAAAGGTGGTCATACCGCATTCAAACATTTCGGACAGCTCCGCACATATTTTTTCGGGATACTCCGTTATTATCATCGCCGCTTTTGAGCGGTCAAAGCCTTCGACAATAAAGTCGATTGTCTTTAGAGCCGCCGCATATGTCACGATTGAATAAAGCGGCAAAATCCAGCTGTCCATTACAAAGCCGCACACAACATACAGCAAAATGTTATACACCATAACAAACGTTCCCACCGTTACGCCGAGCCGCTTTGCAAATATTACCGCAAGCACCTCGATGCCGTCCATTGCACCGCCAAAGCGTATTGCAAGACCGCTGCCTATTCCCGAAATAAGTCCGCCGAACAGCGCACACAAAAGGAGATCGTCTCCCGCAAGCGGCGACGCAATGCTCACGTCAATCGGCAGTACGTCCGTGATAAGCCACGAGCTCAGGGAATATACAAACACCGTAAAAATCGCATAAACCGTAAACACCCTGCCCTGCTTTTTCAGTCCGAACAAAAACAGCGGAACGTTAAGCACCAAAAGGAAAAACGACAGTGAAAGATATTCGGGCGTAATCTGCGAAAGCAAGATGGACGTTCCCGATATTCCGCTGTCATAGAGCATTACGGGTGCAATAAACACCGTTACTCCGAAAGCGTTTACCACGCCTGCTATCGCAAGCAAGAGAAAGTTCAGCGGTTTCAGTGATTTTTTCATAAATATCTCCTTTTTCATATCAGCACAAGCTTCTGCATTTTTTCATAATTATAGCAAATTTCCGATGAAAAAACAAGGGCTGTATGCTATAATTATTATATACTATTCATCAGTAGCTCACAAGTTTATATTTCGTAAACAAAAAGAGCGGTAAAAAAATTTTTACCGTTCTTTTTTCACTTGTTACAGGCTTTATTCTATTGTTCTTATCCAGCCTTCGGGAGCTTCTATTCTGCCCATCTGTATGCCTGTGAGTGTTTCGTACAGTTTCTTTGTCACAGGTCCCATTTCCTGCATACCGCTCGGGAAACAGATTTCCTTGCCGTGGTCGTAAATCTTTCCGACAGGCGAAATAACAGCCGCCGTACCGCAAAGACCGCACTCCGCAAAGTCCTTTACCTCGTCAAAGTAAACTTCTCTTTCCTCTGCCTCAAGTCCGAGATATTCCTTTGCTATATACATAAGCGAACGTCTTGTGATTGACGGGAGTATGCTTGAAGATTTAGGCGTTACAACCTTGTTGTCCTTTGTTACGAAAATGAAGTTTGCGCCGCCTGTTTCCTCTACCTTTGTGCGTGTGCGTGCGTCAAGGTACATATTCTCGTCAAAGCCCTCTGCATGAGCCGTTACGATTGCGTGCATACTCATTGCATAGTTAAGTCCCGCTTTTATAAATCCCGTTCCGTTCGGTGCGGCACGGTCAAAATCCGACACCTTAATTGTGACGGGCTTTGCGCCGCCCTTGAAATACGGTCCAACGGGCGTTGTGAATACTCTGAACTGATATTCGTCCGCCGGCTTAACGCCTATTACCGCATTCGATCCGAATATGTACGGACGGATATACAGAGTTGCACCCGAGCCGTAAGGCGGTACGTATGCCGCATTTGCTCTCACCGTCTGCTCAACCGCATCTATAAATCTTTCCTTCGGAAATACGGGGATTTCCATTCTCTTTGCTGATGACTCAAGTCTTTCGGCGTTAAGGTCGGGACGGAATATTACTATCTTTCCGTTTTCCGCCGTGTAGGCTTTAAGTCCCTCAAATACCGTCTGCGCATACTGCAAAACTCCGGCGCACTCGTTCAAAACCACGGTATTATCGTCCGTAAGAGTACCCTCGTCCCATTTTCCGCCGACAAAGTTTGAAACGTATCTTTTATCGGTTTTTACATAGCCAAATCCAAGATTTGCCCAGTCGATATTTTTCTTTTCCATTATAAAACGCCTCCGTTATGTCTTTTTATCTTACCTTTTAGAATATCACAAAATCCCTTTTTTTGCAATACATTTTAACAAAAAAAGCTGCGGCAAGCCAAAAAAACCGCCGCAGCACCATTGCCGCATTATCACAGTGTGTTGATATACGTTTTTGTAAACTCCTCCAAAAGCTCGTCACGCTCGATTTTCACAATCAGACCCCTTGCGCCGTTATAGCTTGTTATGTAGGTCGGATCTCCTGAAAGAATATAACCTACTATCTGGCTTATGGGGTCGTAACCCTTTATTTTAAGCGCCTCGTACACCTTTGATACAATATCCTTTACCTCCTGAGCCTTGTCAAACTCAAGATTGATTTTCATTGTTTCGCTTATATCCATATCGGTCACTCCTTTGCTTAAAGCGTATTTATTCAAACTCCGAAACGAAGCTCATTTGTTTCTCTTAATATCAGTTTAGTACATTTTTGTTCAAATTGCAAGCGGATACGCAATAAGTTTATAAACATTTAATAATTAAACAGCCCGTCAAGGGTTTCTGTCTGACCTACCGCCGCAGTTGAAACCGTTTTTGTGTCAAGCACTCTGTCTATTATTTCCGCAGTTGAGTCAACCGATACAGCGTCAATTTTTTCCAGAGCCTCCTCCTGGGTATAGATAGGCTTATCCAGCAAAAGCGAACGCCCCGCACCCTGCATTCTTGCACCGGTGCTTTCGTAGCTTAAAATATAGCTGCCTTTGAGCATTTCCTTTGCCGTATCCACCTCCGATTTTGTAAGCTTATCACGCTTTACCCTGTCGATTTCATTGCTGATAAGCTCCGCAACCTTAGGAAGATTTTCGGCGCTCATTCCGGCGGAAATATCAAACGTTCCCGTATTTATGTATGCGCTGTGTCCTGCGCAAATCGAGTAAACAAGACCGTACTTTTCACGTATATTCTGAAACAGTCTTGACGACATTCCGCTCCCGAAAACATTGTTGAACACTAAAAGGCTGTAAACGGAATCGTCCATTATGTCTATTCCCTTAAAGCCGACAACAAGCTGAAGCTGTTCAATATCCTTGCGGCGCACTATGCTTCCGCTCTGATACTCTGCCTCCGGCATTTGCGGCTTTCCTTTATTTAGACTTGCTTTTCCGAAATATTGTTCCAACAGTTCAAAAAAATTCTCGCAAAGATTTCCCGAAACGGAAATTATCATATTATCGCAGGTGTAGTGAGTTTCCATATACGCACGCATAACATCGGAATTTATTCCGCAAAGGCTCTCCTTTGTGCCGAGTATTGTTCTGCCCATCGGCGTATCGCCCCATACAGCCTCCGAAAACAAATCGTACACCAAATCCTCCGGGCTGTCCTCGTACATATTTATCTCCTCGGCAATAACGCCCCTCTCAAGGTTTATATCCTCATCGGAGAGCTTTGAATTGAAAATCATATCGGAAAGCACGTCCATTGCGACAGATGCATGAGCGTCGAGCGTTTTGGTATAAAAGCAGGTGTATTCACGTGCCGTAAAAGCATTTATCTGTCCGCCGACGGCATCAATTTCGCTTGCAAGCTCGCCGGCGCTCCTTTTATATGTCCCCTTAAACAGCATATGCTCTATAAAATGCGATATTCCGTTTTCTTCTTTTTTCTCATAGCGTGAGCCGTTTCCCACCCACACTCCTATAGATACGGATTTTAAATACGGAATTTTTTCCGCCACCACACGTATTCCGTTTGATAATGTTTTGTATATATACATAAATTAACCCCTGTGATTTATAATATGTACATATTATACCGCATTTTTCGGCTTAATGCAACAGGAAAAAACAGCCCGACCCCGACAAGTATGCCGGGGTCGGGTTTTATTATTCGATTTCAAGATGCTTTGAATTATTCAGATAGCCGTCTTTTTTCGGCATTGTAAGCTTTAAGATACCGTTATCGTATTTTGCTTTTATTTTTGCGGTATCAACGCCCGAAACATCGAACTGACGGCTGTATTCGCCGTATGAACGTTCACGTCTGATATAATTGTTTTTCTTGTCTTTTTCCTCGCTGTCCGAGCGGCGCACTGCGCTTATCGTAAGCGTATCGCCGTTAATATCAAGGTTTATATCCTCTTTCTTGAAGCCGGGCATATCAGCCTCGAGCAGATATTCACTGCCGTTATCGGAAATATCGGTTTTAAACTCCGACAATCCGCCCTCGAAAAATCCGAACGGATTTCCGAAAAAGCTCTTTTCCATATCTTCAAGCTCATTGAAAGGATTATAATTCCTCATACTGTTTTTACGGTTAAACGGTCTCATTTCAAACATATAAATTACCTCCGATCATATTTACCTAATCCGATTAAATTTATACACGGCGGATTTGGATTAACAGGTTATCCGCCGTTACTTATTAATATTTGCTAAAGGTTCTTTATTTCCTTTAACAATTATATTATATAACCTATTTATTATAAATGTGTTATATAAAAATTAACATTGTGTGAATTTTAGCACTCTCACAGAGAGAGTGCTAAAACGGTACAAAAAAACTGCCGAAGCCTCATAAAAGAGTGTTTCGACAGTTTTTGTTTTTTTAGTCTATATCCTCGTCCGGCACTTCCTCGCCGTCTATTGTGATGTTGATGTCCTTATACATACTCATACCCGTACCTGCGGGGATAAGCTTACCGATAATAACATTTTCCTTAAGACCGAGGAGCGGATCGACCTTACCCTTGATGGCTGCGTCCGTAAGAACCTTTGTGGTTTCCTGGAACGATGCCGCCGAAAGGAACGATTCCGTTGCAAGAGAAGCCTTTGTGATACCCAGAAGAACCGGCGAATACGTTGCATGCTCGCCGCCGCCACGCTCGTCAACTCTCTTGTTTGCTTCTTCAAGCTCGAATATATCTATAAGCGAGCCTATGAGAAGATCGGTGTCGCCTGCTTCTTCGACTCTTACCTTACGTAACATCTGACGTGTTATAACCTCAACGTGCTTGTCGTTGATGTCAACACCCTGCATACGGTAAGTTCTCTGTACTTCACGTGTGATATACACCTGAACGGCGTCGGGACCGTTAATACGGAGAATATCGTTCGGGTTTACCGAACCTGCGGTTATCTCGCCGCCCGGCTCGATAACGTCGCCGTCATGCACTTTGATGCTTGAACCGTAAGGAATTGCATAAGTCTTTGCCTCGCCTGTTTCGTCGTTTGAAACGGTAACCTCACGTTTTCTCTTTGTATCGCTTACGGTTACACGTCCGCCGATTTCGGAGATTATTGCAAGACCCTTAGGACGTCTTGCCTCGAAAAGCTCCTCAATACGGGGAAGACCCTGCGTAATATCGCTGCCCGATGCAACACCGCCGGCATGGAAGGTACGCATCGTAAGCTGTGTACCCGGCTCACCGATTGACTGTGCGGCTATGATACCTACAGCTTCGCCGATATTTACAAGCTGACCTGTTGCCAGGTTTTTACCGTAACACTTAGCGCACACGCCGATTTTCGACTTACACGTAAGTACGCTTCTGATATATACTTTTTCAATTCCCGCTTTGACAATGCTCTCAGCCTGTCTTGCGCTTATAAGCTCGTCTGCCTTTGCAAGAACCTCACCCGTTTCGGGGTGTACAACGTCCTGCATTGCCACACGGCCCTCGATACGGTCATAAAGCGGCTCGATGCTCTCTTTGCCGTCCGTTATCTCCGTTACCCATTCGCCCTCCTGCGTTCCGCAGTCGATTTCACGGACTATAACATCCTGCGATACATCGACAAGACGTCTTGTGAGGTATCCTGAGTCGGCTGTTCTCAAAGCCGTATCGGTAAGACCTTTTCTCGCACCGTGCGATGAGATGAAGTATTCAAGTACGTTAAGACCCTCTCGGAAGTTTGCACGGATAGGAATTTCTACCGTGTTACCCTGTGTATCCGCCATAAGACCACGCATTGCGGCAAGCTGACGAATCTGGTTGATACTTCCTCGTGCACCCGAGTCCGCCATCATATATATCGGGTTAAATTCGCCCAGATGTTCAAGCATGGCGTTTGTGACCTTTTCCGATGCTGCTGCCCAAATTTTGATTACCTGCTGGTATCTTTCTTCGTCTGTCAGCAAACCGAAACGGAACTTTGAGGTAATATCTTCGACTTCCTTTTCGGCGTCGGCAAGAATATCCTTCTTCTTTTCCGGAACCTCGATGTCGCTTACGGCAACCGTAATCGCACTTAATGTCGAATACTTGTAGCCTGTTGCCTTGATGGCGTCAAGCATAACCGCCGTTATTGATGTTCCGTGAGTATTTATACAGCGTCCGATAATATCTCCGAGCTGTTTTTTCTTTACGATAAAGTCAACTTCAAGCTTAAGCGCCTCGTCCTCGTTTGTTCTGTCGACAAAGCCGAGGTCCTGCGGAATATTATTATTGAAGATAATTCTTCCGACAGTCGTTTCGACAAGTCTCGAAATATCCTTACCGTTTACCGTACCCGCTATGCTTACCTTGATTTTTTCATGCAATGAAACCTGGTGGTTTGCATATGAAAGGAGCGCTTCGTCCTTGTTTATAAAAATCTTTTCCGTAAGCTTTTTAGCCTCGGTAAACAGCGATTTCAACGAAATTCTTACAGGACCGTCCGCAAGTTCAAGCGTTACGGGGTTTTCCTTTATTGCTGTTTCGTTTATCTTTACGCCTTTAAGCTCTTTTGCGGCAAGAAGTGCGTCCTTTGCCGATGCAAAGCTCTTTATCGGCTCGTCCTCGTTGTATATTACGAGGTCCTCCTCCGAGCCTTTCTTGGCGATTATCTCGTCAAGGTATGCGGATTTTGCCGCATCTTCGGCTATTTCGTCCGCTATCTCGGAATAGTCCTCACGCACGATTGTAAGCCAGTAACTTCCCAAAATCATATCCTGTGTAGGAACTGTTACGGGGTGGCCGTCCTGCGGCTTTAAGAGGTTGTTTGCACTGAGCATCAGGAAACGTGCCTCCGACTGCGCCTCGGGCGAGAGCGGTACGTGGATAGCCATCTGATCACCGTCGAAGTCGGCGTTGTAAGCGGTACAAACGAGCGGATGCAGTTTTAAAGCGTGTCCCTCAACCAATCTCGGCTCAAATGCCTGGATACCGAGTCTGTGAAGCGTAGGAGCACGGTTCAGCAAAACGGGGTGTTCCTTTATGACGTCCTCAAGAACGTCCCAAATCTCCGGCTTTGTTCTTTCAACCATTCTCTTTGCGCTCTTTATATTATGAGCAAGACCTCTTGAAACAAGCTCTTTCATTACGAACGGCTTGAACAGCTCTATAGCCATTTCCTTAGGCACACCGCACTGATATATCTTCATTTCCGGTCCTACAACGATAACCGAACGTCCCGAATAGTCAACACGCTTACCGAGAAGGTTCTGACGGAAACGTCCCTGCT